>VGCQ01000463.1 GCA_016870055.1 Alphaproteobacteria bacterium
GCCATCCAGACGCCCAAGTTGCCGCGCTCGGTGCCCAAGGCGCTCAGCGAGCGCGACATGGAGGATCTGCTCGACGCGCCGCCCGTCCAGGCGCGCGAGGCCTGGCTCGATTTGCGCGACGCCGCCGTGCTGATCCTGCTCTACGCCGCCGGCTTGCGCATCGGCGAGGCGCTCGATCTGCGCAAGGCCACGATGGAGGAACTGCTGGCGAGCGGCCGCGACACGCTCGCCATCACCGGTAAGGGCAACAAGACGCGGCTGGTGCCGCTCCTGCCGCAGGCGCTCGAAGCGTTGCGCGCTTATCGCGACGCCTGCCCCCATCTCGCCGCACGCAAGCCCGGCGATTCCTTCTTCGTCGGCGCCCGCGGCGGCGCGCTCGATCCCGCCATCGTGCAGAAGCACATCCGCACGCTCCGCCGCACGCTCGGCCTCGCCGAGAGCGTGACGCCGCATGCGCTGCGTCACTCCTTCGCCACGCATCTGTTGGGCGCCGGCGGCGATCTCCGCACCATCCAGGAGCTTTTAGGCCACGCCTCGCTGTCGACGACGCAGCGATATACCGACGTCGACAGCGCCCGCCTCAGCGCCGTCTATCGCGCCGCCCATCCGCGAGCCAAAGGGTAGAGCGGCCGCTCAGCGACGATTGAGACTCTCGACGAACGAGCGCCATGACAAGGCCTGCACACCGGGCGCCAGGGCCGTGCCGGCATCGTCGGTCTTCGCAGGCTGATGGACGACGGTCATCGTGACGGTGGGTCGGCGAGCCCCGTTCTGTGCGATGGTCTCGGCCAAGCGCCGCAAGGGCGCCGCCATCGCCGGCACGACGGTCCGGCCGGCTTTGCATTCGATCAACCTCAAGCCGCCGCCCGGCGCGGGAACGACGAAATCGACTTCCAGCCCTTGCTGATCGCGGAAGTGATAGAGCTCGCGCCGGCGGCCGGCGTTGACTTGCGCCTTGGCGATCTCGCTCGCGATCAGGCCTTCGAACAGAGGGCCGACGAAGGGCGAGCGCAGAAGCTCGCTTTCGCTTTCGATGCCCAGCAGGTGGCAGGCGAGCCCGGGATCGGCGACGTAGAGCCGCGGCGACTTCACGAGACGCTTGCCGAAATTCTCGAAATAGGACGGCACCAGCAGGATCTGTGCGGTGGCTTCCAGCACGTCCAGCCAATGGCCGACCGTCGGCACGCTGACGCCCAGTGGTGCCGCAAGGTCGGACTTGTTGAGGATCTGGCCGTGGCGGCTGGCGAGAAGGCCGAGGAAGCGACGGAACGTCGAGAGGTCACGCACCGCCAGGATGGCTCGAACGTCACGCTCCAGGTAGGTCTGCAGGTATGAACTGAACCACAGCCGTGCTGCCGCTGGACGCGCCAGGACCTCGGGATAGCCGCCGCGCAGGAGACCGACGCGCGGCGATTCAGCCGCCGACAATGGCAGGAGCTGCAGGATCGCCGCACGCCCCGCCATCGACTCCGTCACGTGCCGCATCAGCGGCGCCTCCTGCGAGCCCGTCAGCAGCCATCGCCCGGCGCGGCGCGGCGCGCGATCGATGCGGGCCCGCACGTAGGCGAAGACCTCCGGGACGTTCTGCACCTCGTCGAGGATGACCGGCCCCTCGATCGCCTCCAGGAAGCCGCGCGGGTCGGCCCGGAAGCGCTCGACGAGGTCGGGCTCCTCCATCAGGAAGTAGCGCGCCTTGGGAAAGAGATGGCGCAGCAACCGCGTCTTGCCGGAGCGGCGCGGACCGGTGAGCACGACCGCCGGGAACTGTCGGTGCGCTTCGCGGACGATCGATTCCAGCCGTCGCGGCACGTATCTCATTTTGAGAAATTTAAACTAAAAATTCAAATCACTCAACATCACCCAGCCGGCGTGACGCGGCAAGCCCGACGGCGCTCGAACTGGCCAAGACGGAGGCGGCCTCGTCCTTCAACTGGCGCGCGCCGTCGGGCCCGGGATGCCGCACGTCGACCCGAGTGGCATCCCCGTGGTGAGGAAGATCGGATAGACGATGTCAAAGAGCAGGAACCACCCTCTCAATGTGGCAATCACAGAAGTATATTTCAATTACTATATTTAGTATTCAAGATTACCCGACAATGAAATCTCGCACGGGCGAGTTTTTTCGCACCGTAGGGCAGCCTCCCCCACCAAACCCGTGGTGTGGAAATCACGACACCGGTACCAAAGCTGGTATCCTCCATTCTTTGCTAACACTGCTAGCATGGTCGTCGACGCCGCGCGCGCGGTGCCGGGCGGCCCAAGATATGGGGCCGGCCGAGTGCGACACTGCTGCCGACCCGAGCGATGACGATCGAGCTTGGCTCGAAGCGCCCACCGCCGGCCATGAGCTGCTCTCTCTGATCGGACGTCGACCAAGTCGAGCCGCTCTATCGCAACACCTTCGCCAAGAACGCCCTCACGTCGGCAACGAAGGCCTGCCACGCCGCTTCGTTGGCGCCGTAGTGGGCGCCGCAGCAGCCGCCGGGCTTCGACCGGTTGCCGACATTGGGCAGATAGCGGACGGGCAGCCCCAGCGCGTCGAAGCTGTGATGGGCGCCCTCGTAGATGCGCGTCTCGACCAGATCGCGGCCTTGCGCCACGCGATCGATCACCGCCCGGCACTGCGCGACCGGCGTCCAGTCGTCGAGGTCTGCCATGGCGAACAGCGTCGGCTGGCGCACCGCGAGCCGCGGCCCGAGCGCATCGGCCAGCGCACAGTCGGGATAGACCAGCACGACGGCGCGAGCGGTAGGCGGCGGCGACAGCGCGCGCAGCAGCGCCACGCCGCCACCGTAGGAGTAGCCCATGACGCCGAGCAGCGCCGGATCGACGAAGCTTTGCCGGCCAAGCCACGCCAGCGCCGCATCGATGTCGCCCGCCCGCGCCTCGGCGTCGGCTTGGGTCGGCCAATTGCGGCCGCACACATCCTTCAGTCCGCGCGCGGCAAAACTGTCGACCACCAGCGCGGCATAGCCCCACGAGGCTAAAAGCCCGGCCATGCGCGCGGTGTTCTGCCCCGGCCCGCCGCAGCCATGGAAGATCGCGACCGCCGGCATCCGACCCTGACCTTGCGGACGATAGAGCTGGCCGCCGAGCTGCAGGGCGGCGCCCGGCGTGGCGACGGGCACCTGCACCGCCTGCTGGGCGTGCGACGGCGCGGCCGGCAGCAGCACGAGCAGCAGGCCGAGGAGATGGTTCAACAGAGCAAGCCGGCGCGGAGCCAACGGTTGTCACCTCGAACGACGCGACGAGCCGGCACGATGGCCCGTCTCCGCCGAGCCGGTCAATCGATCCGCCGGATCGCGGCGATCACTCCTTGGAGCGATTGAACAGGACAGCGCCGTTCTGGCGGGCGAACTCTTCCGTGCAGACCGCCCCGGTGCGCCCCTTGAGCCTGGGATACTTGGCCTCCAGCTCGGCCAGCGTCGTGTTCTCCTTCACCCGCACATGGCGCACGCACACCGCGCCGTCGGGCGTCCAGCCGGCCTCGAAGGCCTGCCCGGGATCGTTGTCGGGCTTCTGGATCTCG
>VGCQ01000464.1 GCA_016870055.1 Alphaproteobacteria bacterium
TTCCATTCGACCGGTTTCAAGAACG
Organism: Alphaproteobacteria bacterium; assembly: GCA_016870055.1. GTDB lineage: Bacteria > Pseudomonadota > Alphaproteobacteria > Reyranellales > Reyranellaceae > Reyranella. Next base: position 26 of record VGCQ01000464.1, read on the forward strand.
TGCGCGCGCCCGACACACCGGAGATGGAGAGGGAGTACCTCGTGCAGCACCGCCTGGTGCGCTCCGCCCTGTTCCAGCTCGACACCATGGAGGTGCTGGTGTCGCTGCTCGCCTCGGGCGCCTGCGAGAAGTATCCCGATTTCAACTTCGTGCTGGGCGAATCGGGCGTGACCTGGCTGCCCTACGTGTTCGACCGCCTCGACACCGAATACGAGGACCGCGCCCGCGCGCTCGGCTTCAAGATGAAACCGTCGGATTACTTCCGCCGGCAGGGCTACGTCACCTACCAGCAGGACAAGTATCTCGAGCCGATCGTGCCGTTGATCGGCGAGGACAACATCATCTGGGGCGCCGACTATCCGCACCCTGATTGCATCTGGCCCTGCTCACGCGAAACCTTGCGCGAGAACCTTGCCGGTTTCTCCGCGAGCGTGCAGAAGAAGATCGTCCACGACAACGTGGCGCGACTCTATGGACTGAACTGAAGGCACCATGGCGATCCAGTATTTTGCCCGCGTCAAGTCGGCGGCCGACCACGAAGCCTTCCAGAAGATCGTTCGGCACTATCCGTCCTGCAGCTACGAGGAATGGCACTTCCGCGAGACCAAGAAGATGGCCGACTGGAAGGCGCGCCGGCACGCCGTGAAAATGGTCGACGTGACGCCGGCCGAATTCACCGCCTATTGCGAGAAGACGAAGGCCAAGCCCGACCTCACGACGTTCCTGAAGTTCCTGAGCGACAAGGCGTTCTAGCCGCATGGTCGATCTCTCGACGCTGGCGCTCTTCAGCGTCGCCGCCCTCGCCCTGACGGCGAGCCCCGGCCCCGACATGTTGCTGATCGCCTCGCGCAGCGCCAGCCAGGGCCGCGTTGCAGGCTTCGCGACCTTGACCGGCATCCAGGCCGGGACCTATTGCCACGCGCTCGCGGCGGCGCTTGGCCTGTCACAGCTGTTCTTGATCGTACCTGTCGCCTACGACGCCGTGCGCTACGCCGGCGCCGCCTACCTGCTCTGGCTCGCCTGGAAGACGGGCCGCTCCGACGGCGCGGTGCCCGTGCCGACGGTCGGCCTGCGCCATCATCCGATCGGTGTCATGTTCCGTCAGGGTCTGTTCACCAATCTGTTGAACCCCAAGATGGCGCTGTTCGTGCTGGCGCTGTTCCCGCAGTTCGTCCAGCCGGAGAGAGGCTCGGTAGCACTGCAGATCATCGTGCTGGCAACCGTGCTGAACGCGATCGGCCTGGTGGTGAACGGCGCCGTCATCCTGATGGCGAGCCGGCTCGGTCGTCTGCTGTCCGCTCGAGGCCGCTGGCGGCGATTGCCGCAGATGCTGCTGGCGACGGTGTTCGCTGGCCTCGCCGCGAGGCTTGCCTTCGACAGCCGTCGCTGACGCTACTTCATCTCATAGCTCGCTATGAGCCACGGCTCGTTCTTGGCGGCATCGACCCACGCCTTCATCGGCGGGTAGGCGAGCACGGCCTTGCAATAGGCGTCGGTGTCGGAATCGACCGCCACGCCGTAGGTGCGCAACCGCGTCACCACCGGCGCATACATGGCGTCGGCGGCGCTGAACTGGCCGAACAGGAAGCCGTCGTCCTTCGCCGCCGCGCCGGAGAAGCGCTTGCGGCAGTCGCGCCACATCGAGGTGATGCGCTCGATGTCGGCGCGCACCCCGGCCGTCATGCCCTTGCCGGGGTAGGAGGCGCGGATGTTCATCGGCATGTTGTTGCGCAACTCGACGAAGCCCGCATGCATCTCGGTCGAGATGGCGCGGGCGTGGGCGCGCCCCGCCGCCGAGGCCGGCCACAGCCCGGCCTCGGGCTTGAGATCGTTGAGGTATTCGCCGATCGCCAGCGACTCCCAGACCGCGAGCCCGCGATGAAGCAGCACCGGCACGCGCCCCGACGGCGAGTACTTGCGGATCGTCGGCGGCGTCTCGGGCAGATCGAGCGGCACCACGATCTCGTCGAAGTCGATGCCGGCGGCCTTGGCCATCAGCCAGCCGCGCAGCGACCACGACGAATAGTTCTTGTTGCCGATCACCAGGGTGAAGTCGGCCATACGCCCTCCTTGCCAGCACGACACTTTGACCGGCAATGTTCAACGTTCCACTACAGATTTGCGAGCATGTCCATGGCATTGCCTTTCGTCGACCGGTCGTCTTCTTCACTGCCCGTTCACATTGTCGCTGCCACCTCGTGGCGCAGATGGTTCAAGGAACAGAGCGCCGCCCGCCGCGGCTGGCTGGACTCCACCGGCGTCAAAGGCAAGCCGGGCGATCTCGCCGTTCTGCCCGGACGCGACGGCAAAGCTGCAAGTGCAGTCCTAGTGCGATCAGCCAAACCCGAGCTGTGGGACTTCGGTGCTCTTGCCACGAGGTTGCCGGCCGGCACCTGGCGGCTCGACTCCGAAACCGAGCCGGTGTCGCCGACCGACGCTGCGGTAGCGATCGGGCTCGGCGCGTGGCGCTTCGAGCGCTATCGCAGCAAGAAGACGGACAAGAGCGGCCCGCGCTTCATTTGGCCGCATGGCGCCGACAAGGCACGCGCCACGGCGATCGTCGAGGCGATGGCGATGGCGCGCGATCTCATCACCACGCCGTCGTCCGACATGGGGCCGGCTGAGCTCGCGACAGCGGCGCAGGGACTCGCCAAGAAGCACAAGGCCAAGATCCGGGTGATCGTGGGTGACGATCTGTTGAAGCAGAACTTCCCCATGGTGCACGCGGTCGGCCGCGCCAGTGCCCGCGCTCCACGGTTGATCGACCTCACGTGGGGGCGCGAAAGCGATCCCAAGGTGACGCTGGTCGGCAAGGGCGTGTGCTTCGATTCCGGCGGCCTCGATCTAAAACCCGCTGCCGGCATGCTGATGATGAAAAAGGACATGGGCGGTGCGGCTACGGTGATGGCGGTGGCGGCGATGATCATGGCGGCCGGGCTGCCGGTGCGGCTTCGCCTGCTGGTGCCGGCTGTCGAGAACAGCGTCTCGGGCAATGCCTTCCGGCCGATGGACGTCGTGCCGACGCGCAAGGGCATCACGGTCGAGATCGGCAACACCGATGCCGAGGGCCGCTTGATCCTGTGCGACGCCCTGCACGAGGGCGCATCGGAGAAGCCGACCATGATGGTCGACTGCGCCACCTTGACCGGCGCGGCGCGCATCGCCCTCGGCACCGACCTGCCGGCGCTGTTCTGCAACGACGAGGTGCTCGCCGACGATCTTCTAGCGGCGGGCAAGGGCGCCGCCGATCCGATGTGGCGCCTGCCGCTGTTCGCGGGCTACCGCCGCCTGCTCGACAGCAAGGTGGCCGACATCAACAACGTCTCGCCCGGCGGCTTCGGCGGCGCCATCACCGCCGCGCTCTATCTCAAGGAATTCGTGCCCGACGATGTGCCGTGGGCGCATTTCGACATGATGGCCTGGAACAACAGCACGCGGCCCGGCCGTCCCGAAGGCGGCGAAGCACAAGCTGCCCGCGCGATCTTCTCC
>VGCQ01000465.1 GCA_016870055.1 Alphaproteobacteria bacterium
ACAGCAAATCGCCGCACTCGCCGACCGCATCGCTGAAGGCCGGCGCAGTCGCACGGTGATGAGTTTCCTTGCCGAGGCGACGGCGACTCTGAGCGAGGCCGACTCCTACAAGGTGCAGTTCGCCGTGCACGACCGGCTGACCGCCGGCGGCCGCGATCGCATGGCCGGCTGGAAGGTGGCGCTGACGCTGCCGCAGCAGTACGAGCCGCTGAAACTCTCCGGCCCGGTGTTCGCCGGCCTCTGCCAGAGCGGCGTGCGCCAGAGCGGCGCGGTGTTCGACAAGAGTTGGCCAATCAAGGCCGGCATCGAATGCGAGATGGTGGCGCGCATGGCCAAGGACGCGCCCGCCGGCGCCACCTATACGGCGGATACCATCAAGCCGTTCGTCGCCAATTTCTACTGCGGCGCCGAAGTGGTCGACAACCGCTACGGCGACGTCGCCAAGTTGAATGGCCCCGGTCGTATCGCCGACGATGTCCTGCAGGCCGCCTGCATCGTCGGTACCGAGGTCGAGAACTGGCAGGCCGTCGATTTCGCCGGCCTCAAGGGCCGCTCGCTGTTCGACGGCAAGGAGATCGGCGCGGGGCCCGGCACCAACGTCATGGGCGGCGCGCTGATCTCGCTCGCCTGGCTCGCCAACAAGCTGATCGCCCATGGCAAGCGCCTGAAAGCAGGCGATGTGGTGCTCACCGGCTCGGTCCATCCGCCAGTGTTCCTGCCCGGGCCGGGCAAAGCGAGCACCGAGTATCGCGGGATAGGCGGCACCGAGATCACGCTCAACTAGGGTCCAGGCTCATTAGGTCCACCACACGAGTGCGGCAACGAGACAGACGGAGGCGAGGTAGTTGCGCGCGAGCCTGTCGTAGCGCGTGGCGAGACGCCGGAAGTCTTTGAGCCGGTTGAAGGCGTTCTCGACGCGCCGCCGCTCCTTGTAGAGACGCTTGTTGAAGCTGAACGGCTGCTTGCGGCTGTGGTTGAGAATGACGGCCCTGGTTCCACGTCCCTTGAGCCACAGGCGCAGACCGGCGCTGTCATAGGCTGTGTCGCCGAGCAGGCGTTTGGAGGGCTTTGTCCTGCAGATCAGCCGTTTCGCGGGCGGACAATCGTGCGCCTGCCCGCCGGTGAGCAGGATGGCGATAAGGCGGCCCCTAGCATCGCCAAGTGCATGGATCTTCGTGTTGCGCCCGCCGCGTGAGCAGCCGGCCCCGGCGAGCGCCCGGAACAGGTTTTCCCACACCCCGCGCTTGGCCCAGCGCGCGAAGCGATTGTAGATCGTCGTCGCCGGGCCATAGGCCTCAGGACAATCGCACCAGCGACAACCGCTCTTGAGCACATGGATGATGCCACTGGTGACGCGCCGGTTGTCCACTCGCGCAACGCCACGCACGTCGGTCGGCAAATGCGGCTCGATCCGAGCCCATTGCGCCTCGCTCAGCCAGAACACACTGCGTCTCGCTCAGCCGGAACAAATGTCTGCTCATCGTTCCTTCCCAAATGGCTTTGCCGTTGCCCACAAACGGGAAGCGCCCGACTTTCACTTCGCGCCCCGCCGCTTTCGCTGCGGTCAGGTCCACGCTCAAGTGCGTGGCCCTGGGTTCCGGCTCTCGCTTCGCTCGACTGGAATGACGGCTTGTAGTTTAAGCCGCAGCGACGACCTCGATCTCCAGCAGCCATTTCTCATCGAAAAGTCCGCAGATGATCACCGTGACCGCGGGTTCGCGCGCGCCCATGATCTCATTGCGGATGGCGCGGTTCTCGATCGCGTACTTGCGGTTTGAGAGAAACGTCGTCACCTTCACTACATTGTCGAGGCTCATGCTCACTTCGGCGAGCTGCGCCTCGATGTTGCGCCAGATGAGCCGGCTTTGCTCGGCTAAGCTCTCGGGAACGGCGCCTTCCGCCGTCGCCGGCACCTGGCCGCTCACGAACGCAAGCCGCGTCGCGCCCTCCACGGCGCACACTTGAGCGTGGAAGCCCGGCGGGGCACTCGGCGCGTTGAAGGATCGAATCTGCATCATCGTCACTCCACAATGCACGCATAAACGACTCCTCCCCCAACAACAAGAAAGGATGGGTGGGGGCGGCGCCGCGAACTGAAACGCTGCTGGGTTTGGCTGATGCGAATCAATCTCGCATCGTGGGCGGGCAAGAATTAATGAGTTTTGACCCTAGCCTCTTGCCGTGGGTCTCTAACGACAGCTGGTGTTGGCGGCGATGATGCGGTGGTCGGCGTCGACCGTGAAGGTCTTGTGGCAGGCACCGTTCACTCTTCCTTTGAAGTCGCGTGTCTTCTCCTTGTAGGTCACCACGTGAATGCCGCCACCGGTCGTCGCCTTGCGATCGGGCACGCCCCAGGCCGACAAGAGATGCGCGTCCGTGCTGCCGACCCAGCTGTTCATCCGCTCCTGTGTGGTGGCGCACCCACCCAAGCCGAGCGACAGCAGTCCGATCAGGAGTTTGGTCGCCGTGTTCGTCGCCGTCATCGTCTCTCCCCATTGGTTGCTTCGACCGACAGACGACCGTCGACGCGGGATCGTTACAGGCCGGGCGAAATCGTCGGGGAGGTTGGTTGCGTCAAGGTGCAGTTGACGCCGCGAACGGAGAGCGAGAACGGTTTCCGAACAGCGCAAGCCGCGCGGTTCGTTCTGATCGGAGCCGCGCGGGTCTCGACGTCCGTTTCGCAGGACATCGGCCGTCGAGGCGCCTCCAGCCGGACGGACGATGTTTTAGGGCCAGCGCGGCGCGCGCGGAACGCGTGGGACCCGCGGCACCCGCGGCAGGCTGAAACCGGCCATGTGCTTGGACGATGCGTAGGCTGCGGTAGTGATCGCGTGGAGGCTATGGCTCGCCGCCGACGGCGTGCGCTCGGTGGGGGTCAGGACCGCGAGAAGCGCGGCGATGGCGGCAAAGAACGACGGCATGACTATCTCTCCCTTTCATCCAGGACCGGCAAAACGCCGGTCTTGGCGGAGAGACGAGGGCAGGGATGCGGCCGTTACAGCGGCGCCGTTGTCAATCCGCCGCCTTCTGGTCGAGAAAGGCGAGGGTGCCGTCGCTGCGCTCGCCTTTGAGATAGCGGAACGTCCCGGCGCCGGTCGCGATCAGGTCGCCCCGCTGGTCGTAGATCTCGGTCTCGGCGGCGAAGGTGCTCTGGCTGGTCGAGGGACGCCAGGCGCCGAAGATCGTCAGCGTATCGCCGTCGCGCGCCGCCTTGATGAACTGCGTGGTGAAGGCGAGCGTGACGCTGAGGCGGCGGGCCGTCGCGGTCTCGTTGAAGGTGCAGGCAAAGCCGCTCGCCGAATCGAGCAGCGTCATCGCCACGCCGCCATGCAGCAGGCCGTTGGCGTTGCACAGCTCCGGCCGAACCGCGAGCCGCATCTCGACGAAGCCCGGCCGCCAGGCCACGACTTGGTGCCCGATCAGCCCGTTGAAGCCGCGGAATTCATGGGCGGCGACCGGCCGGGCATCGGCCGGTCGCTGGATGGCCATAGCCGACGCGCCTTAGCGGCGC
>VGCQ01000466.1 GCA_016870055.1 Alphaproteobacteria bacterium
ACGGCCGACAGCGCCGCGCCGCCGAGCAGGGTGCGTCGGGTGAGCTGCAAGCGATCTCCCCCTTTCATCTTGGCCGCATGTTGGCAAAAGCCGACAGCGGGCGCTACGCTCGCTGTATGTCTATTTGTTACGTCGCAAGCCCGGTCGGCAGATTGGCGGTCGAAGCCGATCACGGCGCCGTGACCGCGCTGCGCTGGGCCGCACCCGGCGAGCGGGCGCGCGACACGGCGCCAAATCCGATCCTGAAGGAGGCGGCGCGCCAGCTCGATCGCTACTTCGCGGGCAAGCTGAGACGCTTCGACTTGCCACTGACCGGTCACGGCACGGCGTTCCAGGAGCGGGTGTGGGCGGCGATGCGCGACATCCCCTTTGGCGAGGTCGCGACCTATGGCGGGCTCGCCATGGCGCTGGGCTCCGGCCCGCGGCCGATCGGCATGGCGTGCGCGCGCAATCCCATCCCCATCATCGTGCCCTGCCATCGCGTACTGGCCAGCGGCGGCCGCGACGGCGGCTACTCGGGCGGCCAGGGCCTGCCGACCAAGCGCAAGCTGCTGGCGCTCGAAGGCGTGGTGATCTGACGGCGCGCGTTGCGCCGGCCCAGACCGCGAGCTACGGAGGCGCCATGCGCGTCCTGATCACCCGGCCCGAGCGCGAAGCGACGCAGTTGGCGGCAGCCTTGCGCGAGCGCGGCCACGAGGCGGTGATCGCCCCCCTGTTCCATCTGCAATTCGTGGCGCCGCCGACCGACTTCGCGGGCCGGCTCGCGGCCTGCCAAGCGGTGCTGCTGACCAGCGCCAATGGCGCGCGGGCGCTCGCCGAGGCGAGCGAGGCACGCAACCGGCCGATCCTGGCGGTCGGCGACACCACGGCCGCCACCGCCGAGGGGCTGGGCTTCACTACGGTCACCTCGGCCAACGGCGACGGCGCGGCGCTCGTCGAGCTGGCTCGCCAGCGCCTCGACCCCAAGGCCGGCCCGCTGCTGCACGTGGCGGGCCGCGAGGTCGCGGTCGATCTCGACCAGGCGCTGGCGCCGGCGGGCTTCACGGTCGAGCGCGTCACCCTCTACGAGGCGCGCCAGGCCGAGGCGCTGCCCGAGCCGGCGCGCGCCGCTCTCCACGCCCGGGCGGTCGATGCCATCCCCTTCTTCTCGCCGCGCGCTTCGTCGCTGTTCGCCCGGCTGGCGGCCGAGGCGGGGCTTGCCGACAGCGTGCGCGACATCACGGCCATCGCCATCAGCCCGGCCGCCCTGGCACCCTTGGCCGACCTGCCGTTCAAATCCGCCGTCGCGGCGGCGCGGCCGACGCGCCAGGCGGTGCTCGACGAGATCGACCGGCTGGCCGAAGCCGGCGTACAAGGAGCGATCATGAGCGACGCCCCGGACTCTGCTTCCCCCGCGCCGGCACCGGCCGCGCCACCGAAGGCAACGCCGACACCGCAGGTGCGGCGCGGCCTCGGCGTGATCGGCGCCTTCGTCGTGGGCGTTCTCGCCTCGGCGGCGGTGCTGGCCGGCGCGCTCTACTCGCTGCCCTACTGGCCGCAGGAGGCGCGCGAGCTGTGGCGCGGCCCCACCATGGTGCCGCCGGCGCCGCCGCCACCGCCACCCGCGATCGACCGCCAGGTGCTGCGCTCGGACGCCGAGGCCGCAGCGAAGGCCGCCGTCGAGACGGCGCGGCGCGATCTCGGCACCCGCCTCGACGATCTCGACAAGCGCATCCGCGCGCTATCCGCCGAGCGCCCGGCCGCGCCGGCAGCCCCGGCGGCGGCCGATCCGGCGCTGGCCGAGCTGCGCAGCCGCCTGGAGGCGCTGGAGAACCGGCCGACCACCGCCGGCACGGCGCCGCTGTCGAGCAGCGAGACCGAGAAGGAGGTCGCCACGCTCGGCCGCGAGCTCGCCGCCTTGCGCACCGCGCTGGCGGCGCTCGAGCAATCGATGGCGGCACAGCGCGACCAGACCAAGGCGTTGAGCGACGCGGTCGGCGCCAAGAGCGGCGGCGAGCAGAAGGCTCTCACCGCGGCGCGCGGCTCGGCGCTGATCGGCATCGCCGCGCGCTTGAGCGCCGCCCTCGATGCCGGTGCGCCGTTCGCTCACGACCTCGACCTGGTGGGCCCGCTCGCCCAGGGCGATGCCAAGCTCGGCGAGATCATCGCCGCGTTGCAGCCGCTTGCCAAAAGCGGCGTCGTGTCACGCGCCGCGCTCGACGCCGAGTTCCCGGCCGTCGCCAAGGCGGCGCTGGCCGAGGATTTGGCCGACGATTCCTATACCGAGCGCCTGCTGGTCAAGCTCAAAGGCCTGGTCTCGCTGCGCCGCGTCGGCGACGTGCCGGGCGACACCACCGAGGCCAAGCTGGCGCGCGCCGAGCTGGCGCTGCATGCCGGCGATCTCGCCAAGGCGGTCGGGCTGGTGAAGTCGCTGCCGCCGCTCACCGGCAAGGCGACGGCGGCGTGGCTCGCCAAGGCCGAGGCGCATCTCGCCGCCAAGCGCGCGGTCGACCAGCTCGCCGCCTACGCGGTCGGCCTGTTGGGCACGGCGCGCTGAGCCCATGATCACGCTGCGCACGCTCTGGTGGTTCGCGCTCGCCGTCGTCGCCATGCTGGTGGCGGTGTGGCTGGCCGATCGGCCGGGCACGGTCACCGCCGAGTGGCAGGGCTGGCGGCTCGACAGCAGCGTCGGCGCGCTCTTGGTGGCGCTGGTCGTGCTGATCGCGGTCTGCATCGCCGGCTGGCTGGTCTATCGCTGGATCGTCGGCGCGCCGGTGGCGCTGCTCGAAGGCTGGGGCGAGAGCAAGCGCAAGCGCGGCTATCGCGCGCTGACGCAAGGGCTCGCCGCGGTGGCGGCGGGCGACGGCGCCGAAGCGCGCAAGCAGGCGCGCAAGGCCGAGCAGCTGCTCGACGAGCCGGCGCTGACGCTGCTGCTGTCGGCACAGGCCGCCCAGCTGGTCGACGACCGCGACGGCGCGGCGCGCGCCTTCAACGCCATGCTCGAGGACGAGCACATGGCCTTCCTCGGCCTGCGCGGCTTAATCGGCCAGGCGCTGCGCGACGGCGACCAGGCCAAGGCGCTCGCCTATGCCGAGCGCGCCTTCCGGCTGAAGCCCGAGACGCCGTGGGTGGTGCATTCGCTGTTCGACATGCAGGCGCAGGTCGGCCATTGGAAGGACGCGCAAGCCACGCTCGACGCCGGCGCCGCACGCAAGGTCGTGACCAAGGACAAGAGCCGCACGCTGAAGGCGCTGCTGCTGATCGAGCAGAGTCGCGCCGCCCAAGCCGACGGCAAGCTCGCCGAGGCGACGACGCTCGCCCGCGACGCCTTCGCCCTTGCCCCCGAGCGCATCGCCGCCACCGAGCGGCTGGCCGCGCTGCAGATCGCGGCGGGCGAGGGCAAGCGGGCGCAAAAGACCCTGGAGCGCGGCTGGGCGGCAGCGCCGCATCCCGACCTCGCCCGACTCTATCTCGAGGCGGCAGGCGAGAGCGATCCGCTGAAGCGCGTCGGCG
>VGCQ01000467.1 GCA_016870055.1 Alphaproteobacteria bacterium
TCCCGACAACACACAGTGGCAACGCGACGTGTCGATCGGCCTGGAGAGGGTCGGCGACAGGCGCAACGCGGCAGGCGACCGCGCCGCCGCCCTCGCCGCCTACGAGGAGGCCCTGGCCATTCGCCGTACCCTGGTGCGGCGAGATCCCGACAACATTGAGTGGCAACGCGACGTGTCGATCAGCCTGATCAAGGTCGGCGACATGCGCGCCGCAACGGGCGACCGCAGCACCGCCCTCGCCGCCTACGAGGAGGCCCTGGCCATCCGCCGTACCCTGGCGCGGCGAGATCCCGACAACACTGATTGGCAACGCGACGTGTCGGTCAGCTTGGAAAGGGTCGGCGACATGCGCGCCGCGACGGGCGACCGCGCCGCCGCCCTCGCCGCCTATGAGGAGAGCCTGGCCGTTGCCCGCACCCTGGCGCGGCGAGATTCGAGCAACGTGCAGAGCCAGACCGACCTGGTCGTTTCATTGTACAACCTGTCATCCGTCGCAAGCGACGCGGCAGCCCGTCGCGCCGCCCTGTCGGAGGCGCTGGACATCGTGCGGCGCCTCGATGGCAGCGGGCAGCTCCACGTCGATCAACGAGGATGGATCGCGGCGATCGAAGGTGAGCTCGCCAAGCTGCCGGCACCCTGAGAGGTTGGAGTGTCGTCGGCCCGGCTCGACTCTGCCGGACCCGAACATCCGGTGACGTACCCGGAGATCGTGCAGTCGAAAGGGACTTCTCGACGAAATGTCCGGATTCGATGGCGCGACCGGGCGGTCGTTCGCCGCTACGCCGCCTCGCCGACCTGCTCGGCGACGCGGCGGACTTCCTGGCCGAACAGGCCGAACAGGCGGCGCACGGCCACGGCGTCCTGGGCCTTGGCGGCGCGCTCGACCGCCTCGGCGACCTGGCGCAGCGCCGTCGCGCCGATCATGCCCGAGGCGCCCTTCAGGCGATGGGCGGCGCGGGCGATCACCGCGAGGTCGTCGGTCTCCGTGATCTCGCGCTCGGCGACGCGGGCGGTGTCGAGGAACTCGCGCTCGACCTCGGCCAGGATCCGCGGATCGTCGCCGAACAGCTCGACCAGCTTGGCGCGGTCGTAGGCCGGGCTGCCGGCGTGGCTCATGCCGCGCTCTTCAGCCAGACGCCGAGCGTCGCCTTGAGCTGCTCGATGCCGATCGGCTTGGTGATGAAGCCGTCCATGCCGACGGCGCGGCTCCTCTGCTCCTGTTCCTCGTGCGTGCTGGCGGTGACGGCGAGGATGGGCGTGCGCGGCCGGTGGTCGGCCGCCTCGCCGGCGCGGATGCGGCGCGCCAGCTCGAAACCGTCCATGGTCGGCATCTGCAGATCGGCCAGCACCAGATCGTAGCCGCCCTTGCGCCACAGCTCGAGCGCCTCCTCGCCGCCCGACGCCGAATCGGTCGAGGCGCCGGCAAGCTCGACCTGCCGCGCCAGGATGCGGCGATTGACCGAGTTGTCGTCGACCACCAGGACACGGCCGTTGAGCGGCGCGGCCGGCGCGGGCGCGGGAATCGCGGCGACGGCGCGACCCGCCGCCCGTGCCACGGCACGCACCAGGGCGTCGCGCCGCCACGGCCGCAGCAAGGCGACCTCCGCGTCGTGGCCGGCGATCCGGAGGCCGGCCGTCCTGGCCGGATCGATCGACACCTCGGCGCCGGCATCGGCGAGATAGCGGGCGACGGCGCAGGCCTCCTGGTCGTCGGGCAGCGACACGGCGAGCGACAGGCCGCGCAGGATCGGCTCGATGCGCACCGCCGACGGCGCCCGGCCGAGGCGCACGGTGACCGTGAAGGCCGAGCCGCGGCCCGGCGCGCTTTCGACCTCGATGCCGCCGCCCATCGCCTCGGCCAGACGGCGCACGATCGACAGGCCGAGGCCGGTGCCGCCGAAGCGGCGCGTGGTCGAGCTGTCGGCCTGCACGAAGGGCTGGAACAGGCGGTGGCGCTGCTCGTCGCTGAGCCCTATGCCGGTGTCGGCGACCCTGATGCGAAGCGCGTCGTCGGGGCCCTGTTCCAACGACAGGCGCACCGAGCCCGCTTCGGTGAACTTGATGGCGTTGCCCAGCAGATTGAACAGGATCTGCTGCAGGCGCAGCGGATCGCCGACCACGCGGTCGGGCACGTCGGCGGCGACGAAGGCGGTCAGCGCGAGCCGCTTGGCGGCGGCGCGCGGCGCCAGGGTCTCGGCCGCGCCCTCGATCAATTCCACCGTCGACAGCTCGATCCGCTCGAGATCGAGGCGGCCGGCCTCGATCTTGGAGAAGTCGAGGATGTCGTCGATGATCTTGAGCAGTGCCGAGGCCGAGTAGCGGACGGTGCCCAGCGCCTCGCGCTGCTCGGCCGTGAGCTCACTCCTCTCCAGCACGTCGATCATGCCCAGGACGCCGTTCATCGGCGTCCGGATCTCGTGGCTCATGGTGGCGAGGAAGGTCGACTTGGCCTGGTTGGCGCGCTCGGCCTCGCGCTGCGCCTCGATGGCGCTGTCGCGAGCCAGCCGCGCCTCGTCGTAGGCGACCTGCAGGCGGCGCGCCAGATCCTCCTTCTGGTAGGCCAACGCGATGTTGTCGTACTGCCAGCGATGGACGTCGCGCACATAGGCCATGAGATGGCCGACATAGGCGCCGCCCGCGATGCCGACGAGCTGGTAGAACGGATCGACCGAGATCAGCAGCACGAACAACAGCGGCGCCGTCGTGGCGCCGGCGAAAGTGTAGAAGGTCGGCGGATGGGCCGAGCGGATCGGCACCGCCGTGGTGATGGTGGCGAGCAGCACCAGGCCCAAGAGCATGCGCTGCAGCTCGAAGTCCTTGGAGGCGAGCAGATAGCCCGCGACGCCCCAGCAGGCGCCGGCGAGCAGCGACAGGCCGGCGAACCACCAGCCCCAGCGAATGACCTCCTCGTCGGACGGGTGGGCGCGGTTGAAATTCCGCCGCAGCACGTCGAAGCCGAGCGTGACGGCGATGTGGGCGACGAACGGACCGGCGAGCTCCATGAGGTCGATCTGCCGCCAGTAGATGGCAGCGATCACCGGCCACAGCACGAAGGAGAAGTAGCGCGACTGCGCCGAGCCCTCGAACAGCCGACGGATCAGCTCGGCGCGGACATAGGCGTCCTGCCGGGCAACGGTGACGCCGTCCTGGCCGAGGCCATCAGTTGCCGTCAGCGCCACTACCGGCCATCCAAGTGGGCGCGTTCGACCGCCAAGCAACTAGGGCTTGGGGTGAAGGGGTCGTGCAACTCAAAGGGTAGAGCCAGCATGGAATCGTGGCGGCGAGGCCTCTTCTCAATTTATCAAAAATATCAACTAACGACTATATCTCATTGAAGAATCATGTTAATTTATCACCATTGGAGAATCATTCATTTTGGATCAAGTCATGCTTCAGCATTCGGTTTTGCTGGTCGAGGACGATGCGTTTCAGCGCCGGGCGGCCGAGACATACCTGATGAATCACGACCTCAAGGTGATCGCCGCCG
>VGCQ01000468.1 GCA_016870055.1 Alphaproteobacteria bacterium
ATGCCCTGTGAAACCGCCGTCGAAACAGACGCGTTTCCGTTCAGGTGGAACCGCAGGCGGTTCGACCTGAACGCAAACCGCTCCAGCGTAGCGATGGCTGACGCCGACTCAGGAAGGCTCCGGCATGGCCGGCCGCCAGGATCATCCCGACCGACTGGATGGATTGCAACCAAAGATAATCAGGTCGGTATCGCCGGCGATCGCCGATTTGCCGTCTGGCCGAGCCGACAGGCAGCGCTACAGACCGAGCAACGTCTGCGCGTTGGCGTCGGGCAGGCTCTCGAGCAGTGCAACCAGGCCGATCAGGGCGGCGGGCCACCACTCGGCCAGGCGGCTCAGCGCCACGCGCGGCAAGCTCCTGGGCGATTCAATCCGGAGGTACATGGGGCAAGCCTTTTAGGTGATCGAAACGCGGCGAGAATATGGCTGAAGTTTATTGATTAGCCTATTGAGATTCAAGGAGATTTATCACCAACTTCACACGGCAGATCAAATGGCGTTGCCAGATGACAAGACGGTATTATCATTTATTTACAACGCATTGAAGGTATTTCTTCAACTTGCCGCTGCCGACAGGTTGAACTGCAGCTCGGCCAGCCGGGCATAAAGCCCGCCGCGGCGCACCAGATCGGCATGGCGACCGACATCGACCACACGGCCGTGATCGATCACCACGATGCGATCGGCTTTCTGGACGGTGGCCAGACGATGGGCAATCACCAGGGTGGTGCGGCCGCCCATCAGGCGGTCGAGCGCCTGCTGGACGGCGAGCTCGCTTTCGGCATCGAGCGCGCTGGTCGCTTCGTCGAGCAGCAGGATGGCCGGATTGCGCAACAACGCACGGGCGATCGCGATGCGCTGGCGCTGGCCTCCGGACAGGCGGACACCGCGCGCGCCAAGGTCGGTCGCGTAGCCCTGCGGCAAGACGTCGATGAAGCCCGCGGCCGAGGCGGCTTCGGCCGCGGCGCGGACCTCGGCGTCGGACGCGTCGGGCCGGCCGTAGCGGATATTGTCGGCCACCGAGGCGGTGAACAGCACCGGCTCCTGCGGCACGATGGCCAAGGTCGAGCGCAAATCGGCAAAGCGCAGGGCGCGGATGTCGACGCCGTCGATGCGGACCGCACCGGCTTCCGGATCGTAGAAGCGCAGCAACAGGTTGAAGACGGTGCTCTTGCCCGCCCCCGACGGCCCGACGATCGCCACCGTCTCGCCCGGCGCGACTTTCAGGTCGAAGCGGTCGAGCGCCAGCGCCTCCGGCCGCGCGGGATAGCGGAACGAGACCTGATCGAAAGCGACCCCGCCCTGCAAAGGCTGCGGCAGAGGCTTGGGCTGTGCCGCCTCGACGATGGCCGGCGGTTCGGCCCTGAGCTCGGCCAGACGTTCGGCGGCGCCGGCGGCGCGCTGCAGATCGCCGATCGTCTCGCTGATGGCGCCGCCGGAACTCGCCACCAGCACGGCATAGAACACGAAGGCGGTGAGGTCGCCGGCCGAGATGCGCCCGCTCAGCACGTCGTGGCCGCCCATCCACAAGAGGAAGCCCACGGCGGCGAAGACGACGAAGATCGCCATCGTGGTCATGACCGCGCGCTGGCCGATGCGCCGGCGGGCCGCCTCGAAGGCACGCTCGGTCGCCGTGGCGAACCGCGCGGTCGCCCGCCCCTCCTGGGCGAAGGCCTGCACGGTGCGCACCGCATCCAGCGTCTCGGCGCCTTCGGACACCATGTCGGCCAGACGCGCCTGGGCCTCGCGCGACAGGGCGCGCACGCGCCGGCCATAGAGGACGATGGGCGCCACCACCAGGGGCACCACGCCCAGCACCATCGAGGCGAGCTTGGGGTTGGTCACCACCAGCATGACCACGCCCCCCACGCACATCAGGGCATTGCGCAACGCCACCGAGGCGGACGAGCCGATCACCTGCTCGATCAGCTGGGCGTCGGCCGAGATGCGGCTCATGACATCGCCCGACCGCTTGATCTCGAACCAGGCGGGGCCCAGCCGCACGACATGGGCGAACAGGTCGCGCCGCAGGTCGCCGACCACCCGCTCGCCCAACCACGACACCAGGTAGAAGCGCGCACCCGACGCGATCGCCAGGACGAGAGCCACGGCGATGAGCGACGCCAGGGCGTAGTCGAGAATGTCGGCCCGTCCCTGGGCGAAGCCGCGATCGATCAGGGCACGCAGGCAGGCGCCGAAAGCGAGCACCGTGCCGGCCGCGACGATCAGCGACAGCAGGGCAAGCGACGCGCGACCGCGGTAGGGCCGCAAGTAGGGTCCGAGAAACCGAAGGCCGGCGAAACGGTTCATATCCCGGTCGGTCTACAAGCCCGTTCGCGAACGCACAACCGTTCCGGTGGGTTCAGTTCGGCAGCCCCCAGGCCGGGGCCAGCGTCTGCCACACGATGGCGCGCGCCCGCTCGGTCGCCTCGGCGTTGGGCTGGTAGCGGAACACCTTGCCGCCGACGGTGAAGGTGCCGGTGAAACGACTGTCGAAACCGTGATGGGCGCCCGGCATGGCATGGAAAGCGATCCTGCCGCCGGCCAGCTTGCGACACTGCCCGTAGCTGTCGCGGTGCTGCCCCCAATCGTCGGCATCGCCGTAGAATATCTGCACCGCCGTCGGGCCGTCCTTGGGATAGTCGGTCGTGCACCAGCCGTCGCAGCCGGGATAGAAGGCGAAAATCGCAACGGGGCCGGCCGGTGCGCCGCGGAAAGTGCCGGCCGAATTCAGCACCTCCGTGCCGCCGCGCGAGAAGCCCATGACGGCGAAGCGCGTGGCGTCGACCCGCGGTTGCTCGGCGCGGGCGAGTTCCAGCACATCGCGCGCATCGCCGGTGTATTGCAGGCCGCAGCCCGTGCCATTCCAATTCGCGCTGCCGCGGGCCGCGGCGGACCGGACCTGCGCCACGGCCACGCCGCGGGCGTTGAACCAGTCGACCCACGGGCTGCGCGCATCGGGCCGCGTGCCGCCGGTGCCCTCGATCAGGATGACCAGCGGCGCCTTCTGCGCGCCCGGCGGCAGGGACCAAAGCACGAAGTTGCGAAAATCCTCGGGCTTGGCGCTGGCGGGCGCAGCGCCCAGCCATAGCACCGCCGCGACCAGCGCCACGAGCAACGCCATGACGGCGGCGCTGACGGCGGCGCTGCCAAGACGCTCGCTCATCGCTTTGCCGTTCGTCACAGCGGCCGCCAGGCGAGCGGCACGCCCAGCTCCGCCGCAAGGTGCGTCAGGAGATCGGGGCCACCGCGCGTGTCCTGCCACAGGCCGCTCGCCGCCTCGAAGGCGTAGTGCCGCGCACCGCTCACCGGCGAGCTCAGCCAGACCTGGCGGGTCGGCGCATGCTTGTTGACCACCCAGGTGCCGGCCTCGCCGTCGATCGTCAGCACCCCTCCCCGCAGCTCGGCATCGCCGCCGTCGGCGACCGCTTCCTCGAGGGCGGCGAGCAGGCTGTCGGCCAGACTTTCAAAGGCGG
>VGCQ01000469.1 GCA_016870055.1 Alphaproteobacteria bacterium
CCGTCTCGAGGAGCTGCACCACGCGCTCCTCCATCGCTTTCGGGGTCGGCGCGAGCTTGTGGATGGTGAGCGCCTCGCCGATGATCGCCCCCACCTTCAGCCGCGGATTGAGCGAGGCGTAGGGATCCTGGAAGATGATCTGCATGTCGCGCCTGAGCGCGCGCAAATCCTCGCCATCCATGCGCGTGACATCGGCGCCCTTGAACCAGATGTCACCCGAGCTGGGCTCGATCAGGCGCAGGATGCAGCGGCCGGTGGTCGACTTGCCGCAGCCGGATTCACCCACTAGACCGAGCGTCTCGCCCTTGCCGATGTCGAAACTGACGCCGTCGACGGCGTGAACCTGGTCGACGGTGCGCGAAAAGATGCCACCCTTGACGGCGAACCGCTTGCGCAGGTCGCGGACCCTGAGCAGCTCTTCGCCGCCGACCGGATTCTCGCCACTCACAGGACGCACGCCACGCGATGACCGGGCGCCACTTCCTTGAGCGGCGGCATGGCCTGGGTACAGACGTCCGTGGCGAACCTGCAGCGCGCCGCGAAGCGACAGCCCGGCGGCGGATTGAGCAGGCTCGGCACCGTGCCTTGGATCGATTCCAGTCGCGCCTGACGGCTCACCGCGCGGTCGATGCGGGGGATCGAGCGGATCAGCCCCTGGGTGTAAGGATGCCGCGGATCGCCGAACAGCGCCTCGACTGGCGCCTCCTCGACGACCTTGCCGGCATACATCACGGTGACGCGCTGGCAGGTCTCGGCAACCACGCCCATAGCATGAGTGATCAGCATGATCGCCATGCCGAACTTCTCCTTCATCTCCTGCATCAGCTCCAGGATCTGCGCCTGGATGGTGACGTCGAGCGCGGTGGTCGGCTCGTCGGCGATCAGGAGCTTGGGCTGGCAACTCAGCGCCATGGCGATCATGACGCGCTGGCGCATGCCGCCGGAGAACTGGTGCGGATAGTCGTGCACCCGTTTCTGCGGGTTGGGGATGTTGACCAGGCGCAGCATCTCGGCAGCACCGGCCATCGCCTGCTTCGGCGACAGCTTCTGGTGCAGTGCGATCACCTCGGCGATCTGGTCGCCGACCGTGTAGACGGGATTGAGCGAGGTCATCGGCTCCTGGAAGATGATGGCGATCTCGCGGGCGCGGATCTGGTTCATCTCGTCCTGGTCGAGCGGGATGAGGTCCCTGCCCTGCCACAGGATCGTCCCGGCTTCGAAGCGGCCGGGCGGCATGTCGATCAGCTTCAGCACCGAGCGGGCGGTCACGGTCTTGCCGCAGCCCGATTCGCCCACCACGCCGACGGTCTCGCCGCGATCGATGCGCAGGTCGACGCCGTCGACGGCGCGGACCATGCCATCCTCGGTCTTGAACCAGGTCTTGAGACCGCGGATGTCCAGTAGTGTTTCGGCCACGCTCGGGTTCGCTCCTAAAGCACGCGGCGCGGATCAAAGGCGTCACGCAGGCCGTCGCCGATGAAGTTGATCGCCAGCACGGTGAGGAAGATGGCGGCTCCCGGGAACAGCGCCCAGTGCGGCGCGATGTCGAGGTAGTCCTTGGCGTCGCGCAGCATGGAACCCCAGGTCGGCACGTCGGACGGGAAGCCCAGGCCGAGGAACGACAGGGTCGATTCGAAGATGATGGCGGTCGCTACGTCGATCGTGCCGACCACGATGACCGGCCCCAGCGCGTTGGGCAGGATGTGCTGCACCACCTGGCGTACCTTGGAGGCGCCGAGCGCGCGCGCCGCTTCGACGAACTCCTTCTCGCGCAAGCTCAGAAACTGGGCGCGTACCAGGCGCGCCACCGGCATCCAGCGCAGGCCGCCGATCACCACGACGATCAGCACGAAGGCACCACCCTCGACGCCCAGCACCTGCTTCACGCTGTCGCGGAACAAGTAGATCACCAGCAGCAGCAGCGGCAGGGTCGGCAGCGCGAGGAAGAGGTCGGTGAGCCACATCAGGGCGGCGTCGACCCAGCCGCTCGCCATGCCGGCCACCGCACCGACCAGCACGCCGACCACCAGCGCCACCATCATCGCGGCAAAGCCCACCGCCAGCGAGATCTTGCCGCCGTACATCATTCGCGCCAGCAAGTCCTGGCCGAGGTCATCGGTGCCCAGCGGATGCTTCAGCGAGGGACCCTGGAGCTTGGCGGTGAAGTCGATCTCGTTGATCGGCACCGCCCAAATGGAAGGCCCGACCAGCACGCCCAGCACCATGATCAGAAGCACGATCGCGCCGCTCACCGCCAGCACATGACGGCGAAAGCGACGCCATGTCTCGATTGCTGGCGAGATCGAGCGCGCCTTGCGCGCCTGAACGACGCCCGCGGCCGGCGCGTCAGCGGAAAGAGATGCGGGGGTCGAGCCAGCCATAAAGTATATCCGCGATGAGGTTGAAGAGAACGACGAGGCAGGCGATCACGAAGGTGACGCCCATCACGACCGGCGTGTCGTTGGCCAGGATCGCGGCGATCAGCAGCGAGCCGATGCCGGGCACGCGGAAGATCTGCTCGGTGACGATGGCGCCGCCGAACACCGCCGGCAGCTGGAGAAAGACCAGGGTAACGACCGGGATCAGGGCGTTGCGCACCACGTGCTTGACGATCACCTTGCGCTCGCCGATGCCCTTGGAGCGCGCGGTCGTCACGTAGTCGAGCCGGATCACGTCGAGCACCGAGGAGCGCATGAAGCGCACCAGCGTGCCCGCCTGGGCGAGGCCCAGCACAACGACCGGCATGATTGACTGCTTGAGGTGCTCCCAATAGAAGGCCCAGCCCGTGGCGTGGATGTCGGCGCGGTAGACGAAGGGCAGCCAATCGAGCTGGATGGAGAAGATCAGGATCAACACCAGACCAGTGAAGAAGGTCGGCAACGAGAAGCCGATCATGGCGAAGGTGCTGGCGACTTGATCGAAGACCGAATAGGGCCGGATCGCTGCGAGGACGCCGACCGGGATGGCGACGGAAATCGCCAGGATCTGCGAGGCCCCGATCACGATCAGTGTCACCGGAAGGCGCTGCAGGATCAGCGTGTCGACATCCATGCGGCTCTGGAAGGAGAAGCCCCAGTCGCCCTGCACCATGGCGCTGAGCCAGTGCAGGTAGCGTTGCCAGACCGGGTCGTCGAGCCCGAACTTGGTGCGCAACGCCTGGCGGACCTCGGGCGGGATCGCCGGGTTGGTCGCCAGCTCCTCGAACGGATCGCCCGGCGCCATGGCCAGGATGGTGAACAGGATGACGCTGATCCCGAGCAGGCTCGGGATGGCGATCAGCATGCGGCGGATGACGTACTGGCGACTCACGAGATGTCTCTCATGTGAACCGCCCCGGAATCGTTTCCGGGGCGGTAGAGGTTCAGCTGACTATGCGTCCTTGTACCAGTCCGACAAGTCCCAGGTGTTGTTGTCCCAACCGCTGATCGAGGCATTGAGCTTGAGGCCGACCGCGGACACAGTCGGGCG
>VGCQ01000470.1 GCA_016870055.1 Alphaproteobacteria bacterium
TTGTGTCCAGTAGCCATACGCCAACCCCTTGAGATCAGATTCCTTTTCCACGTGGCGTGTCCAGAGCAGAAAACCGAAATTCGTGAATTCGAGAGTCGGTTCAGTAGCTTAGACAACCTTTGCCCGCAAACTTCGGGCTAGAGGTGGTGGTGCGCCAAGGCCGTCGGTCCGGCACCAACGGTGGATAGCCTTACCTACCCGAATAGGCCGGCCCAGGCAAGGCGACTCAACCGGCGGGTCTGTCTGTGGCGAGGGCAGCAGCGATCCTGGCGATCGGCGCCTGCCAATCGAGCGACTTGTCCTGCCGGATCAGGGTCAAGGACGGATACCACGGGCTCGTTTCGCCACGATCGAACCAGAACCACAGCGGCGTGTGCTGGACCAATACGAGGCCTGGCTTGCCGAGCGCGCCGCACATGTGCGCATTGATGCCCGCGATCGTCACGACGGCGTCGAGTGCCGCGATCTGTGCGGCTAGAGCTTCGAGATCAGCGCGAATGTCCGGTGAAGGATTGGCCCAGAGATTTGACACACCTCGCGTGCGCAGGAGCTCAATCTGCCGGTTGTCGGCGCCATATTGCAGACTGACGAACTGCACCCCGGGCACCGACAGGACAGGCATCCAATCCTCCAGGCGCGTCGACTTGCGGCCGCCGGTTCGGGCGTTGGTGCTGGCCCATGCCAGGCCGATCTTGCGGCCCGGACCGAGTCTGGCGAAGCGTTGCCGATAATCTGCAACGCGTACCGGGTCGGGCTTCAAATAGCCCTGATGCTTGGGGAAGTCCTGCCAGCGACGGCGCAACAGCATTGGCAGCCGCAGCGTCGAGCTTTGAGCGACGATGTCGGATGCCACGGCGGGCGGTTCGGGCGGCGTCTTGCGCAGCACCACCTCCGCACCGGGATAGGACCGCTGGAACAGCGGCACGAAACGGCGATCGGTCTCGATGACCACCTGGTTGCCGGCCGCGAGGGCGTCACCGATCATGCCGGCGCATAGGACTTCGTCGCCGACGCCGCTTTCGCCCCACAGAAGCAGGCGACCGTGCTCGACCCGCCGGCCATCCCACAGCGGTGCATTGAATTGTTTCTGACGATTGCTCTCATGGGCGCGCGCCCAGCGTACGCCGTAGGTGGCAAACCCGGCGTCGAGATCACCGCGCAGCAGCTTGATCCAACTCAACGACCACAGCAGGTCCGGATGGTCGGGACGGCCATCGAGCGCGCGTCCGATCTCGGCGAGCGCTTCGTCGATGTCGCCCACTTCGATAAGCGCGTTCGCCAGATTGGCTCGTGCATCGGTGTTGTCCGGCATGCGAGCCAAAGCCTCACGGTACAAGCCGACGGCGCGGTCGGCGTGCCCCGCCTTCTGGGCGGCGACGCCGAGCGAAAAGTAGGCCTCAGCCGGCGGGTCTTTTGTCGCCGTCGCCAGCGCGAACCAATGCTTGGCTGCGTCAGCCCGACCGTCGCGATCGCTGAGCAAACCCATATTGTGGAGCGCTAGCCCGTAGTCGGGCGCTAGGGCAAGTGCCGCGGCGAGATGATGCCGCGCCTCAACCACCCGGTTGAGACCCAGACAGATGATACCGATCGCACTGTGGCAGTGCGGTTGGACCGGGTCGCATGCCAAGGATGCACGAAACTGCGTTTCCGCTTCGCTCTGCCTCTTCTGCGCCATCAGGAGCTGACCCAGATTGTTGAGGCTCGAGCGATGGCGGCGATCGAGCGACAGAGCGCTACGATAGAACGACTCCGCGACGCGGCCGCGACCCTGCCGTGCCGCCACCAGCGCGAAGTTGTAGTGCAAGCGCGCATCGGACGGATCGAGCGCGACCGCGGCCGCCAGCTGTCGGTCAGCCCGTTCGAGGTCGTCCTTGCGGGCCAGAGAGACGCCGAGACGCAACCGCTCCTGTGCGACCGGCGATGCTTCGGCGTCCGGCCGATTGGACGTCGACGTCACGGCAGAGGCGCGCTCGCCGGACGGCGACCCTGACGGACGTCATCAATCAGCGCCAGCTGCGCCGGAAGGCACACCGTCCTCAGGTCGTATCGATCGATGACGGTCTGGCGCGCCGCCTGGCGCAGATTCGCCATGCCGTCGACATGGTCGAGGACCGCGTCAACGCGGTCCGCAACGCCACGCGAATCGAAGAAGTCGACGAGCAGACCGTTCCTGCCGTCCTCGACGACTTCGGCCACCGGTGCCGTGTTGGATCCGATGATAAGGCCGCCGCATGACATCGACTCGAGCATCGACCAGGACAGAACGAACGGATAGGTCAGGTAGACATGAGCACGCGAGACCTGGCACACGGCCAGGAACTGCTCGTAGGGAATGCGTCCGAGGAAATGGACTCGCTGCGGATCAAGGCGCGACTGGCTGAGCAGTTTCTCGCGCCAATGCGCGGAGCCATCGCCGGGCGGCCGCCCGTAGCTGATCTGATCGCCGCCGACGATGACGATGTGCGCCTTGGGACGACGGCGGCAGATCTCCTCGGCGGCGGGCATGAAGACATGAAAGCCGCGATAGGGCTCGAGGTTGCGCACGATGTAGGTGACGACCTCGTCCTGTCGCGTCAGCGCGCGGCCGGTCGGCAGCATGAGTCGGACAGACGGGTTGGGCCGACAGAGTTCGGTGTCGACCCCCTCGTGAATGATCGAGATGCGGGGGCGCAGCGCTTCGGGATGCTGGCTCCACTGCCAGCGCGTCGGCGTCACCCCCCAATCCATCGCTTCCATGCTGGTGAGCATGTGGGCATTGCGGATACGACTGCGGCAAAGGCCGTCGATATCGACTGGATTGAGCGGATCGAAGCCGACATCGGCACCACGCCCGCGATAGTAGAACTCGCAAAAGGCGAGAATTCGCGATTCAGGAAAAACGTCGCGGATGAAGAGTCCTTCGCCCCAGCCGGTATGGACACAGATAATCTCGGGAATGAAGCCCTTGCTGCGCAGGTTCAGGCCGACACGCGCGACTGCCTGGCCGTGAAGAACTTGGTCCTCCAGGGTTCTGAGATAGTGATGGCCATTGGCGCTGGGCTCGCGTGCCGTCTTGTAGACGATGCTGTCGACGCCGGGAATCTCGATCCTGATGGCTTTGGTGATGAATACCGCCTGGTTGGTGCGATCGGCGGCGATGGCACGCGCGAGATGCTTGTACTGGCCAGGCATGTTTTGATGGATGAACAGGATGCGCATGGCTCGAGATCAGCGCCCTGGCCGCTTCGAGTTCGTCATCACGCCGAAGCACGGCTCCTGGCTCAATCTCGTCGAAGGCTTCTTCTTCAAGCTCGCCCGCTCGGTACTTCGCCACATCCGGGTCGCCTCCAAGCAGGAACTCAAGGATCGCCTCATGGCCGCCATCGATCATTTCAACCAGCATCCCGTCGTCCACTCCTGGACCTACAAGCTCGATCGCGCCGCTTGATATGATTCGATCCTCGAAAACGATGTACTAGAA
>VGCQ01000471.1 GCA_016870055.1 Alphaproteobacteria bacterium
CACGTCCTCGCGCGAGATCTCGCGAGCGCCGCAGGCTTTCAGCCAGCGCACGACGCGGCGGGCGCGCGAATCGAGATCGGACGGCGCGGCGCGCTCGAAGAAAGCGCGGGCGTGCAGCCGCCAGTAGCCCGACCACAACGCGATCGCGCGCTCGACCGCGCCGCGGCCGATGTCGCCCAACGCCGCCGCAGGATCGACGCGGGCCGCCGCCGACCAGTCGAGCAGATGCAGGATGGCGGCGAGACGCGGCAGCAGCCCCTGGCCCTTGCCGAGCCAAGCCGCTTCCAGCCCTTCGGCCGCGCGCTGGTCGACATGCAGGCCGGCCAGGAAACCGTCGAGCGCGGCGAGGCCATCGTCGTCGATCGGCAGGGTGAGCGCCGCCCTCATCGTCCCGGCTCTGTCGTGGATGGCGCGCAGCAGCGCCAACGCCGCCTCGTCGTCCGCCGGCTGGCGGCCGGCCAGCGGCTGGAACGGCGGCGGCGCCGGCCAGGCATAGAGAAAGCGCGCGGCGAGCGCTTCGTCGTGGCGCTGTACGGTGGCGGCCAGCCGGTCGGGCTCCAGGGTGCCCATGATGCTGACCGGGAAGCGATCGAGCGCCCGCACGGCCGCGCCGGCGAGCAGGGGCGCGAAGCAGCCCGCGGGCTCGTCGCGCCACAGCACGACGCCGCGCTGGTTGGCGAGGGCGGTGTCGATCAAGCTGTCGAAGCTGCCGTCGCCGACGATGCCCGGCCGGCGGCGTGGCGCGGGCTGGCCGACATTGGCGGTGTCGCGTTCGAGCGATCGCAGCAGCCCGTGCACCGCGGCGAGCGCCGGCGACTTGCCGCTCGACGGCGCGCCGACGGCGGCCAGCCAGAGCGACAAGGGACTGGTCCAAACCGGCGAGACGGTGACCCAGACGCCGGCGCCGCAGATGCCGGCGACGGCGGCCAGCACGGCCTGCGCGACATAGTCGGCCGGCACGTTCATCGAGCGGGCGGTATCGGCGATCCAGATGCGCCACGGCGGCGGCAGGACATCGAGAGGAAACGGCGGCACGGCGATGCTGGTGTCGTCGAGCAGCGCGCCGTCGATGGCGGGCCATGGCGACGGCCGATCTGCCGGCGGCTGGCCGAGGAACGGACGAAAGACGGGAGCGGACGGATCAGGGCGCGGTTCGATCAGGGACATGGCCGAGGACCTATGGGAACGTCAGTCGACAATAACTTAGGTATTTGTACAAATCAAGAACGAACCGTTCTTCCGATGGAGTCGAAAAATTCACTTCCTCCGACTTCCTGGGCTCTCAAAAGCCGTGCGGTTGGTGGAGCAGGACCTGAGAAACACCATATATTGACTACTGCGGTAATATTTGCACGTTTGAAGGGACGACCGCTTTCGGCGACCAGTCGGCGCGCTGCCGGCGGGAGGTTCAAAGCACGAGGCCAAGCCATCCGAGGATCGGCCATTCCGGCAGCCGGCCGCCAAAGGTCTTTGTGGAAAATACATCAATACTGTATTTTCCAGCAATTACAGGAGAACAACATGGCCACCTTCTCGACGAGCGACCTGTCCCGCCGATCGGGCGACATCATCGCCGAAGCACTGCGCCGGCCCGTCACCATCGTGCAGCGCAAGAAGCCACGTCTCGTGCTGCTCAGCGTCGAGGACTATCGAAAGCTGGTGGCGCGCGCGGACACGCGAAAGGCCGGCACGCTCCGCGACATGCCCGACGCCTTGTTCGAGGAGTTTCGCCGGGCGGTGGACGGCTATGAGCGGGAAGGCAAGAAGCGGTGAGCTTCGATGACGTCCGCACGGGCTCCGTCATCCGCTATTCCTACTTATAGACACACGAGGCCGACGATAGCGAGACCGAAGGCCGGAAGCCACGGCCGGTCACCGTGGGCGTCCGGCTTCCGCGCCCCGCGGGCCAGGACGTCATCCTGCTCTTTCCGATCACCAGCCGCGAACCGCCGCCATCTCGCTTCGCTGCAGAGATTCCCACAACCGAGAAGCGTCGAGCCGGCCTCGCCCCCGACATGCGGCTATGGCTGGTGCTCGACGAATACAATCAGGACGTCCTGGGTCGGTCGTTCTATCTGGAACCTGAGCCCCCGCTCGGCCGGCTGAGCAAAGCGTTCCTCCTTCCGCTCCTCAAAGCGTTCGTCGCCCGTCGAGCCCGAACGAAGCGCGTGGTGCGCGGTACCTGATGTGACGGACCGCTCTACTTGGATACTGCGCGCTGCGCCGACCGAGCACGCGACCGCGAACTACCCGATGTTGAGCACCCGTCGCGCCGCCTCGCCGTCGGCTGCGATCTGCGCCTTGAGCTGGTCGAGGCCGGCGAACTTCATCTCGGGCCGGATGAAGTTGACCAGCCCCACGCGCAGGACCTTGTCGTAGAGGTCGCCGGACGCCACTCACACCGGTATCGTCCGGCGCGACGGCGGCTTGACGCTTGCCCGGTACCCTCCGACACTTGTTGCTCTGCCGGACATACGGGCCGGCGATTTCTCCTCCCGCCGCCGCCGACGCCCGGTACCGGCAAGCGGCGATGATCGCCCTCGACGCGTGGAAGCGCCGGCAGCAGGAACTGGTGGAGAAGCAACGGCTGCTCAACCCCGGCGACCCGGCGCACCGCAACGACTGCACCTATTTTGGTGCGACCGTGACCTGCGCGACGCTCTAGCAGCCAGCCCAAATCGTCAAGACGCGGCCGGCGCTCGGACCTCGGCTTCGCCCGATCGCAGCCGCGCGTAGAGAACCTGCGTATCCAAGTCCGCGCCGCACGGCCAGGAAATCGACCCCAGCTCGCGATTGACGAAAACTCGTGCGAACTCCGCCTGCGACTGCAACGGCGCGAAGACGCCCTCGAACGGAACGATAGCCGCAATATCCACGACACCCTGGACGCCGTCATCGAACGTCAAGGCGAGTCGATGGCCGGAAAGGGGGCTTGCTTCGACGATGTCGCGCAACATGGCCCTACTCCAAAGGGGCGATCGGGTCGATCGGCTCGCGTCGGCGGGCCTGCTCCCAAGCACGCGCAAGCTCCACCCGATGCAAGTTCGCCCATTCTATCACAAGTCCAGCGACACGCGGCGACACACGTCCCTCGAGAACTTGCAGGGTCTCGATCGAGACAATCGCCTGCTGGCTACCATATCGGACATGGAAATGGGGCGGAGGGTGGTCCTCGTAGAAAACCGCGATGATGATGCCGAAGAAGCGGCAAATCTCCGGCATCGAAGGCTACCCCTAGATTGCCAACAACCGTCGCGCCGCCTCGCCGTCGGCCGCGATCTGCGCCTTGAGCTGGTCGAGGCCGGCGAACTTCATCTCGGGGCGGATGAGGTCGACCAAGGCCACGCGCAGGACCTTGCCGTAGAGGTCGCCGGCGAAGTCGAGCAAGTGGATCTCGAAATTCTCCTTGAGCTTGCCGAAGGTCGGACGGCGGCCGAGGTTGGCCACGGCGGGGCG
>VGCQ01000472.1 GCA_016870055.1 Alphaproteobacteria bacterium
CGCGCCACGACCGCGGCCTCGGCATCGGGGACACGGAACGTGCGGGAGGCCGCGGCGCCGACGGCGATCCTTGCTTCGGCAAAGCCGGCACCGGCTTTGCCAGTGAGATGGGCTGCTACACAGATCACCGAAATTTCCATCGCCTTGCGACGGCCGGCTTTGAGGAAACAAGAGGCGCTGGCAGCCGGCGGTTTGGCGAAGCGCACTCGCGTCAGGACTTCGTCGTCGCGCCGATCGGTGCGCCCGCGATCGAGCAGGAACCGATCGAGCGGCAGGCTGCGCACGCCGTTGGTGCCTACGAGATCGACTTCGGCATCGAGCGCCAGGAGCACCGGCACCAGGTCAGCAGCCGGCGAGGCGTTGACGATGTTGCCGCCGACCGTGGCGATGTTGCGGACTTGTCGGCCGCCCACGACCGCCGACGCCTCGGTCAGCGCGATCAGCTCGCGCTGGAAGGCCGGGTGGAAGACCACGTCGTTGTGCGTGACGGTGGCGCCGATCGCGTGCTCGGCCGACGTCTCGGTGATGGTGTCGAGACCGAGGCCCGACAGGCTTATCAGGTGCTGGGGCGCAAGCCGCCGGCGCCTGATCTGGATGACGAGATCGGTGCCGCCGGCGATGAACCGCGCGGCCGCACCGTGTGTCTGTGCCAATGCGATGGCGGCATCGATCGTCGCCGGGGCGTGGAACTCGAAGCCCATCGATCGGCCTCACCCGTGCTTGTTCACCAGCGGCCACACTTTGGAGCCCATGTCGGCGAGCGTGGCCTCGGCGGTGCCGCCTTCCGGCGCGAACGGCATGATGATGAAGCCGTCGACGCCGGCCGATTTCAGCTCGACCATATGCTGCGCCACCTCCTCGACCGTGCCGGCGAGTGTGAAGGCATCGACATGGCGGTCGGTCACGAGTGGCAGCAGCGGCGTGTAGGGCGCTGCACCCGACGCATAGTGCACGGTGGCGAAGGGCGCGATGGCCTCGGCCGGCAGCGTCAGGCCGCGCGCCTCGGCTGTCCGGAATTTCAGGCGTCCGGCCGCCAGCATGCGGGCGACGCCCAGCCGCACTGCATCGCGCGCCGTCTTGCCGTTGGCGGCGATACAAGTGTTGAGCCGGGCAATGATCTTGACTTCATTCGGATTGCGGCCGGCCTTCTGTGCGCCTTGCGCGAGAATCTCACGAAACGCCGTGGCCTCTTCGACCGAGCCGCAGCCTTCCATGATGGCGCCGTCGGCGACCGCGCCGGTCATGCGCTGACCGAGTGGACCATTGCTCGCGACATAGACCGGGATGTCCGAGCGCATCGGCTTGAAGCTCAACTTGCCGTTGGTGAAGCCGATCACCTCGCCGTGGAAGTCGACGGTCTCCCCTTTGAGCAGGCGGCGGATGAGCTGGATCGCCTCGCGCATGGCGAGCGCCGGCTTCTTGCGTACGATACCGAGCTCGGTGAAGCCCGAGATGCCCGCCCCGAAGCCCAGTAGGGCACGGCCGCTGGAGATTTCGTCGAGGGTGGCGATGGCCATGGCGGTCAGCGCCGGATGGCGGGCATAGGGATCGGTGACGCAGGTGCCGAGCTTGACCCGCGTGGTCTGCATCGCCAGCACCGCCAGCGAGGAGTAGACCTCGCGGTAGAAGCGCTCGTCGGCCACCCATACGGCATCATAGCCGTGTTTCTCGGCGAGCTTTGCGCGCTCGGCCATCTGCGGGACGGGAACGTTGCCCAGCATCAGCAGTTCGAGAGACATCGTCGTACGCTCCAGCGAGGATCAGGCCGCTTCGACCCAGGGGGCGGCATAGGCCGCAAATCGCGGCGCCATCCAGTAGTCATCGTCGAATTTCATCGCCACATCGCGGCCGGCGCGCATCAGCATGGTCACGATGCGAGCCTTCTCATTGGCCGAGATCATGGCGGCAGAGTAGGAAATGCAGATCGCCACGCTTTCGCCGTTCTCGCGGTCGCGCACGCCGACGGCGAGCGATTCGACACCGGGCAGGCATTCGTCGGTGGCCTGTGCCCAGCCCTTCTGACGCACGACGTCCACTGCCGCCAACAGGTCGTCGAGCGTCTGCGGCGCGTGCGGCGAAGGCGGTTGCAATGGCTCGCCGTGGATCGCCCGGACGGCGTCGTCATCGAGTCGGCTGAGAAGGGCGCGCCCGCTGGCCGACGCGAAGGCGGGCAGTCGATCGCCTGGCGAGGTCACGACGCGCAAGGCGCGTGTGCCGTGGCGCATGCGCAGTCCCAGGATCTGCTGCCCGTCGAGGATCGCGACATAGCCGGTGTGGCCAGTCGCCTTGGCGATCTGGCCCAGTGCCTCGTCGGCGAGAAGGCTCAGCGTGGAGTTGGCGCGATGGCGGCGCGAGGTCTCGAAGATCAGATTGCCGACACGATAGCCGGGTCGGTCGTCGAGCGGCGTCAGCAGGTTCACCCGTGCCATCGCTTTGAGCAGCCGGGACGTTGAACTTTTGGGCAGGCCGAGCAGTTGCGAGGCCTCGGTGACCGAGATCGTGCTGCGATCCGCCGTGAACAGCCGCAGGACCGCGGAGACGTTCTCAATGGTATTCATTCAACGCCCTCCATCGTTCCAATTCGGCTGGAAGTTGTCCCACCAGAAGGAACCGTTGAAGGCGAAATAGCATCTTGGGGCCGACAAAGCGACTAAAAGGCCCACAATGTGGACCATCAGTTGACAATAATGGGACTGTAAGAAATTGTTTCGGCTGGGGAAAGAGCTTGAAGTGGAGGGATTGGGGATGAGAGCCACATCGAATCGCCGCACGTTCATGAAGCTCTCGGCTGCTGGTGCCGCCGTG
This sequence comes from Alphaproteobacteria bacterium, assembly GCA_016870055.1. Lineage (GTDB taxonomy): Bacteria > Pseudomonadota > Alphaproteobacteria > Reyranellales > Reyranellaceae > Reyranella. The sequence goes on from VGCQ01000472.1 coordinate 2,806, forward strand.
GCGGGCGCAACGGGCCGACCGGCGCTGGCGCAAACGTCGAACACGTTGACCGTTGCCTGGGACAGCGACATCGACAGTCTCGATCCGCATGTCTTCAAGTCGATTGGCGGCTACGGCGTGCAATGCAACATCTACGACCCCATTCTGAACTGGAAGGTGCGGCCGATCGACGGCATGCCGGGTGTGTTCCGATCCTTCCCCGGGGAGTTCGAGGGCAGCGTCGCGGAATCGTGGGCCTTCGAACGCGACGGCGCCACCATCGTGCTGAAGCTGCGGCCGGGCATGAAGTTTCCGAGCGGTCGGCCGATCACGGTCGAGGCGGTGAAGTACTCGCTCGATCGCGCGCTGCAGTCGCCCGGCTACATGCGCTTCATCATGCCGCGCATGATGCGCATCTCGAAGCCGGAAGACATCGTGGTGCGCGACCAGAACACCATCGCCATCAATATGGCTGGCCCTACGCCGCCGCAGATGCCGCTCAATCTCCTGTCGCTGATGACCGTCACGGTGCTCGACCCCGATGTCATCAAGCCCAATGCGACGGAGAAGGATCCCTGGGCGGCCGAATGGGCGAAGCGCAACGCGGCCGGCTCCGGTCCCTATGAA
>VGCQ01000473.1 GCA_016870055.1 Alphaproteobacteria bacterium
GAGCCGCAGAAGGCCCGCCACTATGAGGAACAGGCCGGCCATCATCGTCGCCAGGACCATGCCCTCGATCCCGTGCCGGTCGACGGTCGATGCCACCAGGACGATGAACGCGCCGGCCGGACCGCCGATCTGGAACCGACTGCCGCCCAACGCGGAAACCAGGAAGCCGCCGACGATGGCCGTGAACAGCCCGCTCTCGGGCGTCGCTCCGGACGCGATGGCGATCGCCATGGAGAGCGGCAACGCCACGATCGCCACGGTGAGGCCGGCCACAGCGTCGGCGCGCAGGGCCGCTATGCCGTAGCCTTCGCGCAATACGGTCACGAGCTTGGGCATGAAGAGATCCGAGAAGCTCGGACGCGACATCGAGGAGGCGGAGGAAGTCTCGATCATTATTTGACTTGAAATTTATGTACAATTGGCTTTCTACCATACCGGCGGGCCAACCGTCACGAAGCAACATACGAGGCTTCATGCCTGGCTCGGTGGCTCGGCGGTTCTGTCCCGTGCAATAGTCGCAACGGGTTCCGATTCGCTTCGACCGCAGGGCCCGGGAGGAAGATCGAATGTATCGCAGAACGCTGGTTGGCGGACTTGCCGCCGCAACCCTCGCCGCGCCTGTCATCGCGCGCGGCCAGACACCCGTCACGCTCAACGGCGCCGTGCAGTTCAATGACGACCACGCCTTCACCAAGGCGCTCGTGCGCTTCGAAGAGCTGGTGAAGAAGTACTACGGCAAGCCGGTCAACTTCGTGCTGCACAAGAACTCGGCGCTGGGTCTCGAGAAGCAGTACTTCGAGTACATGGCGCAGGGCAAAGCGGTCGACTACGGCATCGTGTCACCCGCCCACATGTCGACCTTCTCGCGCGCCGCGCCCTTCATCGATGCGCCGTTCCTGTTCCGGGACCTTTCGCATTGGAACAAGGTGCTCGATGCCGACCTGCTGAAGCCGGTGGCCGACGAGATCGCGCAGAAGGCCGATGTCATGCTGATCGGCTATGCCGGCGGCGGCGTGCGCAACATCTTCGTCAACAAGCCGCTCGGCTCGCTGGCCGAGATCAAGGGCCTCAAGGTCCGGGTCCAGGGCGCGCCGATCTGGTCGAAGACCTTCCAGGCCGTCGGCATGTCGCCGACCGTCATCGCCTACAGCGAGGTTTACAACGCGATCCAGAACAACGTCATCTCGGCCGGCGAGAACGAGGCGGCCGGCATCGAGGCGATGAAGTTCTACGAAGTGGCGCCCAATCTCACGATGACCGAGCACGCCATCACCATCCGGCCCATCTGCTTCTCCGGCAAGACCTTCAAGTCGCTGCCCAAGGACCTGCAGGACGCGGTGCTGAAGGCTGGCAAGGAGGCGGGCGCCTATGGCCGCCAGGTCGAGAGTTCGGAGGACGAGCAGAAGCTGGTGGCGCTCGAGAAGGCCGGCCGGCTGAAGCGCATCGCCTTCAAGGACCGCGCCGAGATGAAGAAGATGGTCGATCCGGTGATGGCGGCCTACGCCAAGGAGATCGGCGCCGACACCATCTATGCCAAGATCGTCGCCCTGAACTGACGCCGAACGAAGCAGCCGCGTCGACATGACGACGATGACGAGCCGGCCGCGCGCCCAATGGCGCCGGCTGACCTCAGCCTATGCGACGTTGCTGTCGGCGCTGCTCGCCCTGTCGGTCGGGATCCTGGTGATCCCGGTCGCTATGCAGATTTTCTCGCGCTTCACCGCCATCATCCCCCACTACATCTGGACGGAGGAAATGGCGCGCTTCCTGTTCGTGTGGACGATCATGATCGGCGCCATGATCGGTGTGCGCGAGTCGACACACTTCGAAGTCGATGTCTGGCCGAGGACCGGCCCGCGCATCGCCGCGCTGACGCGCCTGCTCGGCCGGCTCGGTGTTCTCGCGCTGGCGCTGGTCTTCCTCTGGGCCGGCTGGAAATTCACCGCGTTCGCCATGAACCGCATCTCCGAGCTGGCCGAGCTGCCGCTGTGGCTGATCCACGTCGCCTGGCCGATCACCGGAGCCACCTGGCTGATCTTTCTCGGCGAGCAACTCTATGACGACGTCGCGGTGATCGCGGGACGGGCGGCATGACCGGGACGGTGCTGTCGCCGGGCATCGCCGCCCTGATCCTGTTCGGCCTGTTCTTCCTTCTGATGTTCCTGCGCGTGCCGGTGGCCTTCGCCTTGGGATTGGCCTGCCTGCCGATCCTGATCATCGAGCCTCGGCTCGACACGGTGACGCTCGCCCAGGAGACCTTCAACGCCTACAACTCCTTCATTCTACTGGCGGTGCCGTTCTTCCTGCTGACCGCCAACTTGATGAATGTGGGCGGCATCACGACGCGCCTGATGGATTTGTCGCGCACCATGGTCGGCCATTTCCCCGGCGGCCTGGCGCAGATCAATGTCGTCTTGTCGATCTTCTTCGCCGGCATCTCGGGCTCCTCGACAGCCGACGCCGCCAGCCAGAGCAAGATCTTCATCGAGGCCCAGACCCGCGAAGGCTACGACCTCTCCTTTTCGGTGGCGATCACCGCGGTGTCGGCGGTGCTGGCGGTGATCATCCCGCCGTCGATCCTGATGATCGTGTGGGGCGGCATCCTCACGACGTCGATCGGCGCGCTGTTCCTGGCCGGCATTATCCCGGGGCTGCTGATCGGGCTGGCCCAGATGGCGACGGTGCATGTCTATGCCGTCAAGCGCGGCTATCCCACCTACCCGCGCGCGACCTTCCATCAGTTCGCCTGTGCCGCGGCCAAGGCGTTCCTGGCCCTTCTGACGCCGGGCATCATCATCGGCGGCAAGGTCTTCGGCTGGTTCACCGCGACCGAATCGGCCGCCATCGCGGTGCTCTATGCCGGCACCCTGTCGCTGATCGTCTATCGCGAGATGGACGCCAAGGGCTTCTACCGCGCTCTGCTCGATACCGGAAAGCTCGCCGGCATCGCCTTGTTCTGCGTCGGCACGGCGAGCTGCTTCGGCTGGTTGCTGGCCTACTACAAGATCCCGCAGGCGATCCTGGCCGACGTCAGCTCTTGGGGCATGGGCTTCTACGCCACGGGATTCTTCATCGCCTTCGTCTTCCTGGTGGTCGGCTGCTTCCTCGACGCGATCCCGGCCATCATCATCTGCGGCCCCATCCTGGAGCCGCTGGCCAAGGGCGTGCAGATGGACCCGGTGCATTTCGCAATGGTCGGCATCGTCTCGCTCGCTTTCGGGCTGGTGACGCCACCCTACGGGCTTTGCCTCATGATCGCCTGCTCGATCGCCGGCTTGCGAATGCGCGATGCGCTGAAAGACACGGTGATCATGCTAATTCCGATGCTGCTGGTGCTGGCGCTGGTGATCGTCTGGCCCGCCCTGTCGCT
>VGCQ01000474.1 GCA_016870055.1 Alphaproteobacteria bacterium
GGCCTGATCTGTCTCAAATGTTCTGACGACGGACAAATTCCCGATTTAAAACTATTGTTATTGACAAGCACCCTGGTACATAGTATGGTCGGAGGGACTGTCGCTCTTTGACATCGTTTATCGGATTTCCCGAACGCGGGGGTGCCGCTCGTGGCCGGAGCGGACCGCCGCGGTCGATGGCGCGCGCCCGGTGCAGCCGATGCCGGCATCGGGCCGCCGAGCTTCGGCAATAGTCGTTGCGGAATTTGCGTAACTGTCCGAATTCGCCATCGACCCTTGGAGGGGGTAGCGCAAAATGCGCGAAATGCGGGAAATGGTCGGCTCGTCGAACTGCATACGGCACGCTACTAGAGCGGCTTGCCTTCAATCGGAACCGCTTACGGTTCCGATTGAAGGCAAACGCGCAGGTTTCGATGGCAGTTTCGCAGGCATTGTGCGTTCAGCTGATTCCAGCTGAACGCACAATGCTTTAGCCTAGCCTCGGACCCAGCTCAGGGCAGGCAATCGGGGAACGACGGATGGCAGGACAGGATCAAAAGGCATCGCCGAGCGCGCCGATCACCACCGTGCGCCTGCAGAACATCGCGCAATCCTACGGCCAGTCGGCGGCGTTGATGGCGGCGGTCGAGATCGGCGCCTTCACGGCGATCTCCAACGGGGCGGGCACCTATGCCGAAGTGGCGCGTGCCGTCGACATCCATCCGACCAACGCCGAGCGCCTGATGGTCATGCTGTGCGCGGCGGGCCTGCTGGAGAAGTCGGGCGAACGCCACGTCAACGCGCCCGATGTCGAGCGTTTCCTGGTCGCGGGCAAGCCCGGCTACATGGGGCCGTGGATCACCTTCACCAAGCCGCAATGGAACGAGTGGGGGCGGCTCGCCGAGCATCTGCGCACCAAGGACCTCAAGGTCATGGGCTCGATCGAGACCTTCACGGTGGCCGATGCGCGGCGCTATCACGCCGCGACCTTCTCGATCGGCCTGGGCGCTGGCCGCCGGTTCGTCCGCCAGGTCGATCTCGCGGGTCGGCGCAAGATCATGGATATCGGCGGCGGCTCGGGCGCCTACTGCATCGCCGCCGCCAAGGAGCATGCCGGTCTGCGGGCCGTGGTGCTCGACCTGCCGGTGGTGTGCGAGGTGGCGCGCCAGTTCATCGCCGAGCACGGCGTCGCAGATCGCGTCGAGGCCCGCGCGTGCAACTTCACTCGCGATCCTTTCCCGACCGATTGCGACGTGGCGATCATGGCGTCCAACCTGCCGATGTACGGCCGCGAGATGATCGCGAGCGTGATCGAAAAGACGCACGACGCGCTGCTGCCGGGTGGAGAGATGCATCTGATCGGCGAGATGACCGACAACCAGCGCACCGGCCCGTGGGGCCCGGCCTATTGGGGGCTCGGCCAAGCGGTATCGGATTCGCTGGGGCTCGCGCACTCGGAGGCCGATGTCGTGGGCTACTTCGAGGCGGCGGGCTTCCGCGATGTCCGCTTGCACGATTTCATCGCCGGCTCGCTCAGCCGCGTCGTCGGCACCAAGGCGTGAGATGTTCCACACCGTCATCTGCGATCTTCTGGGCATCCGCTACCCCATCCTGCAGGGCGCCATGCAGGGCGGCGGCGGAGTCGAGCTGGTGGCGGCGGTGAGCGAGGCGGGAGGTCTCGGCGTCCTGCCGACCTTCGGCGGCACCGACCAGAAGCTGCGTGCCGACATCGCGGCGGTGCGGAGCCGCACCAACCGTCCGTTCGGCGTCAACATCATGCCGATGGGTCGCGGCATCACCGAACGCTGTGCCGCGACCTGCATCGAGCTCGGCGTGCCGATCGTCACCACCGGCCGCGCCGATCCCGGCGAGGCGGTGGTGCGGCGGCTGAAAGAGGCCGGCATCAAGGTCGTGTCGGTGATCCCGACGGTGGCGCATGCCAAGCGGATGGAATCCGAAGGCGTCGATGCCGTGGTCGCTTCGGGCACCGAGGCGGGCGGCCATGTCGGCACGGTCGCCACCTTGCCGCTGGTGCCGCAAGTGGTCGATGCCGTGAAGATCCCGGTGCTGGCGGCGGGCGGTATCGGCGATGCGCGCGGCCTGCTCGCGGCCTTTGCGCTCGGCGCCGTCGGCATCCAGATGGGCACGCGCTTCATGGCGACGGTCGAGTCCGATCTCAACGAGTGGGGCCGCGACCGGCTGCTCGAGATGCGCGAGACCGACACGGTGGTGACCCGCGCCATGACCGGCGCGACGGTGCGCTGTGTCGCCACGCCCGAGATCGAGGCCTACGAGGCCGCCGTGTCGCGCGGCGCGGGCGAGGCCGAGCTGAAGGAGCTGGCGCAGCGCGTGCGCGGGTCGCGCTATGGCGAGAGCAAGGGCGATCGCCGCCAGTCGGCCGCCGGCCAGGTCGCCGGCCTGATCAGAGACGTCGTGCCGGTGCGTGACCTGATCGAGGGCATGTTGGCCGAGGCGGCGCGGCTCGCCGATCGCCTGCCCGCCGTCGCCCGCCATTAGAGCGGAATGAGATGAAGTGAAACCGCTTGCGGTTCCACTTCATCTCATTCGCGCGCAGCGGTGTTGTGTGTTGCAGCAGGCATTATGAGTTCAGCTGATTCCAGCTGAACTCATAATGTTCTTATCGTCAGACCGGCCGGTCGCCGGAGATCTGAATGCGCCGCAGCAGGCGGCGGAACGGGCCGGTGTCGCCGAGCGCGATGTGCTTGGCGCTGCGGTTGTCCCAGAAGGCGATCGAGCCTTTTTGCCAGCGCCAGCGGAAGGTGAATTCCGGCCGGTTGCCGTGGTCGAACAGGAACTCGAGCAGCGGCCGGCTCTCCGCTTCGGTCATGCCGTCGAAGCGCACGGTGTAGGACTTGTTGACGAACAGCAGCTTGCGGCCGGTCTCGGGATGGCGGCGCACCACGGGATGCACGCTTTGCGTCTCGCGCCACGCGGCATCCTCGCGGACCTTGGTCGAGCGGCCTTTGTTCAAGTTGGCCTGCGGCCCCGCCACCTTGATGTCGGTGTGCACCGCGCGCAGGTCCGCCAGCATCCTCTTCATGCCGTCCGACAGCGCCTCGTAGGCGAGGTACTGGTTGGCGAACATGGTGTCGCCGCCATAGGGCGGGATGTCGATGCCGTACAGGATGGCGCCCATCGGCGGCTCGGCGACCATGGTGGTGTCGGCATGCCAGTCCTCGCCGACATAGCCCGCATCGCCCGGCTCGCGGCGCACCATGACGATCTCCGGATCGTCGCCCATTCCGCGGAAGTTGGGATGGACGAAGAGCTCGCCGAACCGCCGGGCGAAGGCTTTGTGGCGCTCGACGTTCAGCTCCTGGTCGCGGAAGAAGACGACACAGTGCTCGTTCAACGCGTCGCGGATCTCG
>VGCQ01000475.1 GCA_016870055.1 Alphaproteobacteria bacterium
ATGAGATCGGATGGGAAACGGTGACCGTGGTACGGGGAACAGCGCATCGCGCGATCTTACCCGACTTGCGCCGAGCGGCTACACCGAACGTGACAATGCCGCCAAACCTACTGGCACGAGATCGGTGCATCCTTCGCCCAGGAGGATGGCAAAGGCTTCACGGTCGTCTCGCAGTATATGCCGAGCAGCGCACCGACGGCGCCATCACCTCGGCAAAACGCCACGGGCAACGATGAATTCGCTGGCGCCGCGAATATCTGCGGCGACCGCCGCCCGGGCGGCCGGGCCGTCGCAACTGCGAATCGCGGCGATCATCGCGGCATGAGCCTTTCGACCGTGGCCGTCGCGCAAACGCTCTCTGCTGCTGCGCATGTCGAGGTTGAGAATCGGCCCGGCTTTGAGCCACAAACCGGAAATCACGTCGATCAACATGGGCGACCTCACGGCGCTGTAAATCGCGAAGTGGAGTTTGTGATTGAGCGCCACAGCACGCGCGAGATTGGGCTTCAGCTTCTCGCTCTCGGCGCGGAAGCGCGCCTCGAAGCCTTCGATAGCCGCGAGATCGGACGCATCCCGCGCGAGCGCCGCGCGTTCTGCCGCAGCCCCTTCGATGTCGATCCGCAACAGCGTCAGCTCGCGGAACCGCCTCACATCGAGCACCGGCACGCGAACGGCCTTCTTCGGCGTCACTTCCAGCGCCCCTTCGGCGACGAGCTGGCTGATGGCGGCGCGGGCCGGTGTAGTGGATACGCCGAGCGCCTCGGCCACATTCCTCAGCGAGAGCCTGTCGCCCGGTGCGAATTCGCCGGCGATCAGGCGCGCGGCGATGAGATCGCGCACGCCGTCGCCGAGCGTGCGTCCCTTCTCGCGGGCAAAGCCAGGCAGTTCAAGCATAGGGAAGCGCGGGCGTTCTCAAGGATTCGGCGGTGAGGTCGCGAGCAAGACCTCCATTGTGGTCAAGCCTGTGTTGCGGATGCCGTGCATGCACCACGACGGCAGGTAGATGAACGTGCCGGGACCAACATCGCGCTCGCCGTCCTCGGTCAACAACTTCCCTGTTCCCACCAGCACGCAGTAGGTCTCCTCGGTCTCGTGCGAGTGCAGCTCCATGACGGCGTGCGGCGGTATATAGAGCATGGCAATAGTGTGGTTCTTCGAGCGTGCCCTGGGATTGGTCGGATGCACCACCCGCACGCCGCAGGCGGGGACCGTCTCGGCGCCGTAGATCACCGGCAATCCGTCCTGAACGGTGACGATCGATGGGCGGGGCGCCACCTTCGGTTTGGGAATGGTTGGCGCTGGGGCGCCGTGACCGGTGAGAACCTTGTAGGCCGACATGTCGTCTCCTCCTGCTGAATGCGAACGGAATCAGCGGCTGTTGCCACCGGCATTGAGGGCGAGGTTGCCGCCGTCGACCGGCAAGGCGACGCCGGTGATCATCGAGGCGGCATCGCTCGAAAGAAAGTGCACGGCCGACGCGATATCCTCGGCGACGGCGAGCCGGCCGAGCGGGATGCCGCGGAGCATGCGCGCCAGTAGCTCTTTGCTTTCCTCGCTGACGAAGGCGTTGAAGCTCGCGGTTCCGACTTGGCAGGGCTGCACGGCATTCACGCGGATCCCGGCTCCCGCCCATTCCGCGGCGAGTTCGCGCGTCAACTGGAGCACGCCCGCTTTTGCGACGCTGTATGCGAAGTTGCCGCGACCGAGGGCCGAGCTGCCGCCGATCGAGCTCAGGTTGACGATACTTCCTTTCCGTTTCGCGGCCAAAAGGCGGCGACCCACGGCGCGCGCCACGAGGAACTGTCCGGTCAGATTGAGTTCGACCACCCGGCGCCATTCCTGCAACTCGAGTTTCTCGGGATGGATGTGACTGCCGCCGCCGGCATTGTTGACGAGCAGGTCGACGACGCCGCATTCGCGCCCGATGCGGTCGACGAAAGCCTCCACCGATGCTTCGTCGGTGACGTCGCCGGCATAGGCGGCAACGTCGAAGCCCTCGGCCGCCAGGGCGCGCGAAGCCTTGGCGAGTTCCGCCTCGCGGATGTCGACAATCGCCACCTTTGCGCCGGCCGCCGCGAGGAGGCGCGCGCTCGCGAAGCCGATGCCGGCCGCCCCGCCCGTGATCAGCGCGACGCGTCCGGAGAGGCGATAGGCGGCAGCGAAGTCGATGGCCATGGCGGATCATTCCCTGTTCGTGCCCGAAACCGTCGCGGCCGTGCGCCGTGTCCGTCCAGGAATTGAGGCGATGAGAGCTTGGGTGTAGGCGTGGCGCGGTCGCTCGAATACGTCGTGGGTCTCGCCGCTCTCGACGAACTCGCCTTCGTGCATCACGTGCACGCGTGTGCAGAGATAGCGGATCACCGCGAGATCGTGCGAGACCAGCACGATGGCGAGGCCGCCGCTGCGCAGGCGGTTGAAGAGGTTGAGGAGCTGGGCCTGGGCGCTCTGGTCGATGGCGGACGTGGGCTCGTCGGCGATCAGCAGCGAAGGGCGCGCCGCCAGAGCTCTCGCCACGCTCGTGCGCTGGCGCTGACCGCCCGAGAGCTGGCGCGGCTTCTTCACCGCATCGCCGACGCCGATTCCCATATCGGCGAGCAGAGTCACCGCCCTCTCGCGCGCCGCAGCGGCGGAGCAGCGCTCGTGGAAGCGACAGGCCTCGGCCACTGCCGCGAGAGCGGTCATGCGCGGATTGAGGCTGCCATAGGGGTCCTGGAACACCATCTGCACCTCGCGGCGCATGGCGCCGGGATAGGCGCTCTCACCCTCGAAAATCGCTCGGCCGCGATAGCGGGCGACGCCCTCGGTCGGCAGTTGCAGTCCGGCGAGAACACGGGCGAGCGTGGACTTGCCGCTTCCGGATTCACCGACGATGCCGACGGCCTCGCCCGGGTCGACGGCGAGCGAGACATTGCGCACGGCGAGAAGGAGCCTGGCGCCGGCTCCGAACGCAACGCTGATGTTCTCGGCGGCCAGCAGCGGAGCGCCGCTCATGAGACCATCCTCGTGGCGTAGCGACATGCGGTGCGATGGTCGCCTGCGACAGTTACGAGCGGGGGATGGTCTCCCTCGTTGCAGTCGCGCTGGGCGATATCGCATCGCGCCGCGAAACGGCAGCCCCGCGGCCAGGCCCCGACCGAGGGCGGCTGGCCCACGATCGTAACGAGTTCGCCGCCGGGCGCTGCGAGTTCGATGCGGGAACGGTTGAGCGCTCGGGTATAGGGATGGCGCGGGCGCGCCACGTCTTCGACACGGCCGCTCTCGACGCAAGCGCCGGCATGCATCACGACAACGCGGTCGCAGACTTCGTCGATCAACGCCAGATCGTGCGAGACGAGCAGGATTGCGACACCC
>VGCQ01000476.1 GCA_016870055.1 Alphaproteobacteria bacterium
AGCCGCTCCAGGTGAATGCCGCCTCGAGATCACCCGCAACCACGGCATCGAGCATGTCGGCGGTCGGCGCGATACGTCCGGGCTCGACGATCTTGATGGCAAGCTGGCCATCCGACATTTGCTTGACGGTGCGGGTGAACACACGCACGCCTTCGCCGGAGCCGGGAAGCCCAGGATTGAAAGCAGTCTGCATGTGGATCAGCCGGCCCGAAGCCAGGCCGAGATTGACCGGCTTGTCCTTGTCGCCGGCAAAAGCAGACCCGGTCGCCGCCAGCATGGCTGCAGCGATGGCAATCACCACCCGCATTTTACGGTGCACAACCGACCATCCGTCGCCCGGCTCCCCCTGACCCCAAAACCGCTGACGCGGCCTTCTTGGCTTCCAGCCAAGACATTTTTGCATGGAGCCAGCCGATGGACAAGGGAGGGACAGGCCTTACAAAGCTGACAATCCCCGGCCGATCAGGATGCGCTGCACGTCACTGGTGCCTTCGTAGATCTGGCAGACGCGCACGTCCCGCCAGATCTTCTCCACCAGGTAATCCGAGACGTACCCATACCCGCCGTGAATCTGAATGGCGGCCGAGCACACCTCCTCGGCCATCTCGGACGCATATAACTTCGCCATTGCGGCTTCGGTGAGGCAGGGACGGCCGGCGTCGCGCAACGTTGCCGCATGCAGCACCATCTGGCGCGCCACCGTGATCTTGGTCGCCATGTCGGCCAACCGGAACTGCACCGCCTGATGGTTGACGATCTTGGTGCCGAAAGCCTCGCGCTCGCCGGCATAGGCGCGCGCCGCCTCGAAGGCCGCCCGGGCCATGCCGACGGCTTGAGCGGCGATGCCGATTCGGCCAGCCTCGAGGTTGGCCAACGCGATACGGTAGCCCTCGCCTTCGGCCCCCAGCAGGGCATCGGCGCCGACCACGCAATCCTCGAAGGCGATCTGGCAGGTATCGGACGATTTCTGCCCCAATTTCTTCTCGACCGCCGCCACCCGATAGCCGGCGGTCTTGGTCGGTACGATGAAACACGAGATGCCGCGCTTGGGCGAAATCGGGTCCGTGACGGCGAAGACCAGCGCCATGTCTGCCGTGCGCCCGGAGGTGATGAACTGCTTCACGCCGTTCAGTATCCAGCCATTGCCGCGGCGTTCGGCACGGGTCTTGAGATTGGAGGCATCCGAGCCCGCCTGCGGCTCGGTGAGGCAAAAGGCGCCCAGCGTCTCGCCGCGGGCCAAGGGCTTCAGCCAGCGCTCCTTCTGCTCGGGTGAGCCGTAGGCCAGCAGCGCCGCGCAGTCGGGCGAATTGTTGACGCTCATCACCGTCGACAGCCCGCCGTCGGCTGCCGCGATCTCCTCCAGCGCCAGCACATAGGACACCATGTCGGCACCGGCGCCGCCCCATTCGGTCGGCACACACATGCCGAGAAAGCCCAGCCGGCCCATCTCGGCCAGCAGCGATCGCGGGATCTCGCCGGCCGCCTCCCACGCGCGGGCATGCGGCGCCACCTGCTCCTGCGCGAAGGCCCGCGCCGTATCGCGGATCAGGGTCTGTTCTTCGGTCAGGATCATGGCCGGTTCCTAGCGCGACCACCCCACGGCTGTCATCCCGAGCGAAGCGAAGGATCTCATGCCCCAACCAAGCGGCGATGAGGTCCTTCGCGACGCTCAGGACGACAAGAAGCTACCTACGGTGGCTCAAGAGGCGCGCCCGTTGGCGTTGCCAGTCGCGATCCTTGATGGCTTGACGCTTGTCGTGCGCCTGCTTGCCGGTGACCAGGGCGATCTCGATCTTGGCGCGGCCGCGCGGATTGAAATAGACCTGCAGTGGCACGACGGTGCGGCCTTCGCGCTGGATGGCACCGATCAGCTTGTTGATCTCCTTGCGATGCAACAGGAGCTTGCGCGGCCGACGCGGCTCGTGATTGAAGCGGTTGCCTGCGGCATATTCCGGAATGTTGGCATTGACCAACCATGCCTCGCCGCCCTGCTCGGTGACGTAGGACTCGGCGATCGTGCTGCGGCCGCCGCGCAGCGACTTGACCTCGGTCCCGGTCAGCGCCAGCCCGGCTTCGAACGTCTCCTCGATGAAGTAGTTGTGCCGCGCCTTGCGGTTCTGGGCCACCACGGTGCGGCCCAGGTCGGGGGACTTCGCCAATCGGATTTCCTCAGACTGTCGTCCTTCGCTTCGCTCGGGACGACGAGACGCTAGTTGATCAGCCCGGCATGGACCAGGGCGTCGCGCACCTGCTTCTTGGCACCGTCGCTGCACTCGACCAGTGGCAGGCGGAGCTTGGCGCCGGCCTGGCCGACCAGCTCGCAAGCGTACTTCACCGGCGCCGGGCTGGTCTCGACGAACAATGCCTTGTGCAGCGGCATCAGCCGGTCCTGGATCTCGAACACCTTGTCGAGGTCGCGCTTCTTCCAGGCGTCGTGCATGTCGCCGCACAGCCGCGGCGCGACATTGGCGGTGACCGAGATGCAGCCATCGCCGCCCTGGGCCAGGAAGCCGACGGCGCTCGCATCTTCGCCCGAGAGCTGCAGGAACCCCTTCTTGGCCTTGAGCTTGGTCAGGGTCGGGCGGGCCATGTCGTAGCTCGCATCCTTGATGCCGATGATGTTGGGCACCTGCGACAGGCGGACCACGGTCTCGACCTGCATGTCGCCACCGGTGCGCGGCGGCACGTTGTAGAGCAGGATGGGAATGTCGACGGCTTCGGCCACCGCCTTGAAATGCTGGTAGAGCCCTTCCTGGGTCGGCTTGTTGTAGTAGGGCACGACCAGCATGGCGGCGTCGGCGCCGGCTTTCTTGGCGTGCCTGGTGAGCTCGATCGCCTCGTCGGTCGAGTTCGAGCCGGTGCCGGCGATCACCGGCACGCCGGTGCCTTTGGCGGTCTGGATGCAGATGTCGATCACCCGCTTGTGCTCGTCGTAGGAGAGCGTCGGCGACTCACCGGTCGTACCGCAAGGAACGAGCCCGTCCGTGCCCTCGCTGATCTGCCAGGTCACGAACTTCTCGAATCCTTTCTCGTCGACCGAGCCGTTCTTGAACGGAGTGATGAGCGCGACAAGCGACCCGGTGAACATGGTTTCCCCTCTGATTCTTCTTGGATTGGCCAGTCTAGGCCCCTGCCCCCGCCCCGGCAAGGTGAGCAACTTGCCATTGTGATGCCGCATCCCTCTGCCTACGATTCCTTGAATGAAAGACGTCGGCTCCCCCCTCACCCTGCTTGCCGTCCTCCTGGCGAGCACCTCGGCGCTCGCCCAGCCGGGCGGCGTGACGATCCTGCGCGGCCAAAGCAGCGATCCGCCAAGCCAGAGCGCGCCGGACAGCGGCATCCGCC
>VGCQ01000477.1 GCA_016870055.1 Alphaproteobacteria bacterium
CGCCGATGCGGCCGTCCATCATGTCGGATGGCGCCTGGATGTCGGCGCCGGCCTCGGTCTGCACGATCGCCTGCTTGACCAGCGCCTCGAGCGACTCATCGTTCTGCACATAGCCGTCGCGCACGATGCCGTCATGGCCGTCGCTGTTGAACGGATCGAGCGCCACGTCGGTCATGATGCCGATATCGGGCACCGCTTTCTTCACCGCCGTGACCGCGCGGCAGACGAGGTTGCCCGGATTGTAGGCCTCGCGCGCGTCGGGCGTCTTGGCGGCGGGATCGGTTTCGGGAAAGATGGCGATGGCCGGGATACCGAGGTCGCGGGCCTGCTTCACGGCCTCGATGAAGAGATCGACGGTCAGCCGATCGACCCCGGGCATCGAATCGACGGGCGTGCGTTGGTTCCGGCCTTCCTGCACGAACACCGGCCAGATGAGATCGTCGGCCGAAAGCTTGGTCTCGGCCACCAGGCGACGCGACCAGTCCTCACGTCGGTTGCGGCGCAGCCGCGTCGTCGGATAGCGACCCAAGGTCGAGAAGCGTTTGGCCATGGTGGTTTTTATGGCGCGAACCGCGGGCACCCGCAATGCGGCTTGTTTGACTGGCTGAGGGCCGCCGATATGATCCGGCGCGCATGGACTTCACCCTCACTGAGGATCAGCAGGCGTTCCGCGACACCGCGCGCCAGTTCGCGACCGAGCGCATGCTGCCGCAGGCCGCCCGCTGGGACTCCGAGAAGATTTTTCCCGAGGACGTGCTGCGCGAGGCTGCGGCGCTGGGCTTCGGCGGCATCTATGTGAAGGATGATGTCGGCGGCAGCGGCCTGTCGCGCCTCGACGCCGCGCTGATCATGGAAGAGCTGTCGGCGGCTTGTCCCAGCACTGCAGCCTACGTATCGATCCACAACATGGCGGCCTGGATGATCGATGGCTTCGGCGACGATCAGCAGCGGCAACGCTTCCTGCCCAAGCTCTGCTCGATGGAGCATTTTGCGAGCTACTGCCTGACCGAGCCGGGCGCCGGCTCCGATGCCGCGGGCCTTGCGACACGCGCCGAACTGGTCGGCGACCACTATGTGGTGAACGGCAGCAAGGCGTTCATTTCCGGCGGCGGACGCAGCGACATTTACGTCGTCATGCTGCGCACCGGCGGTAAGGGCGCCGGCGGCATCTCGACGTTGGTGGTCGAGGCCGGCACGCCAGGCCTGTCGTTCGGCAAGCAGGAGCAGAAGCTCGGCTGGAATAGCCAGCCGACGGCAGCGGTGATCTTCGAGAATTGCAAGGTGCCGGCCGCCAATCGGTTGGGGCCCGAGGGCCACGGCTTCAAGATCGCCATGGCAGGGCTGGATGGCGGGCGTATCAACATCGGCGCCTGCTCACTGGGGGGCGCGCGCGCCTGCCTGGAGACGGCGTCGCGCTATGTCGTCGAGCGCAAGCAGTTCGGCAAGCCGATCGCCGACTTCCAGGCGACGCAGTTCAAGCTTGCCGACATGGCGACCGAGCTCGATGCGGCGCGGCTCCTGATCTGGCGTGCTGCCTGTCTGCTCGACGCCAAGTCACCCGAGGCGACGCAGGCCGCCGCCATGGGCAAGCGCTTCGCCACCGACGCGGGTTTCCGCATCGTCAACGAGGCGCTGCAACTGCATGGCGGTTACGGCTACTTGAAGGACTTTCCCATCGAGCGCTATTTGCGCGACCTGCGCGTGCACCAGATCCTCGAAGGCACCAACGAGATCATGCGGGTGATCATTTCGCGCCGGCTGTTGATGGGATGAGTTGATGTCCGAGTTCGAGATTCTGTTCGACGTGAAGGATGGGCTGGGCGTGATCACGCTCAATCGGCCCAAGGCATTGAATGCGCTGACGCACGGCATGATCCTCGAGTTGGAGCGGGTCATTCCGGGCTGGGAGAAGGATCCCGCGATCAAGGCGGTTGTCCTTCGTGGCGCCGGCGATCGTGCCTTCTGCGCCGGCGGTGACGTGATCGGCCTTTATCGCGAGATGACGGACAACCCCGGCGGCACACTCCGGCGCGATTTTTTTCGCGACGAGTACATCGTGAACCGCCGCATCTATCGCTACGCCAAGCCGTGGATCTCGCTGATCGACGGCATCGACATGGGTGGCGGCGTCGGGCTGTCGGCGCACGGCTCGCACTCGGTGGCGAGCGAGAAGTTCCTGTTCGCCATGCCCGAGACCACCATCGGGCTGTTCCCGGACGTCGGCGGCGGCTACTTCCTGACCCGCCTGGCCGGTGCGCTCGGCACCTACCTGGCGCTCACCAGCCACCGCCTGAAGGCGGCCGACGCGCTGTGGGCCGGCATCGTCGATGCCCACGTGCCGAGCGTGCGCATGGGTGAGCTCCTGGAAGCGCTGGGTGCCGCCGATCTCTCCGGCCCACAGGCCGACCGCAAGGTCGACGCGGTGATCGCCCGCTTTGCCACGGATCCCGGACCGCCCGGCCTGCCGGCCATGATGGCCGACATCGACCGCTGCTTTTCCGCCGAATCGGTCGGCGAGATCGTGGCGCGGCTCAGAAAGCAGCCGGGCGACTGGGCGCAAAAGCAGCTTGCCGCCCTGCTGAAGCTCTCGCCGCTTTCCATGGCCATCACCCTGGAACAGCTCAAGCGCTGCGCCAATCGGTCGTTCGAGGACGCCATGACCATCGAATACCGCATGGCCCAGCATTGCATGCGGCCGGATCACGATTTCTTCGAGGGCGTGCGCGCCTTGCTGGTCGACAAGGACCAGAAACCGCGGTGGAATCCGCCAGCCATCGAAGGTGTGACGCGGCAGATGGTCGACGCACATTTCGAGCCGGTCACCAACGATCTGTGTTTCGACTGAGTTCTGGAGGGAGGACGACATGGCGAAGATCGCCTTCATCGGTCTTGGCAATATGGGTGGCCCGATGGCCGCCAACCTGGTCAAAGGCCAGCATCAGGTGATGGCCTTCGATCTGTCGGCGACCGCGCTCGACACAGCGGTCGAGAAGGGAGCGAAGAAGGTCGCGTCGGCGGCCGAAGCAGTGAAGGGCGCCGAGATCGTCGTCACCATGCTGCCGGCCGGCAAGCATGTCCGCGAAGTCTACGAAAAAGACGTGCTGCCCAACGCCGCCAAGGGCGCGCTGCTGATCGATTGCTCGACCATCGACGTCGACAGCGCCCGCCATGTCGGAGCACTTGCCGAGAAGGCAGGGCTGGAGATGGTCGACGCACCAGTCTCGGGCGGCGTCGGTGGTGCGACAGCCGGCACCCTCACCTTCATGGTCGGCGGCGGCGATGCGGCCTTCGCCAAAGCGCGGCCGATCCTTGAGAAGATGGGCAAGAAC
>VGCQ01000478.1 GCA_016870055.1 Alphaproteobacteria bacterium
CCCTCGGCCACGGCATTGACGGCCTCGCCCAGGTTGCCGCCCATGGCGTGCCACCATTGGATTTCGGTCTGCGCCCAGGCTGCCGGTGCGCTCGCCACGACGGCCGCCATGGCGACCGACGACAAAAATATCCGTGTCATCTGCAAACCTCCCTTGAGCCCCCGCTCTATCGACGGCCCACGCGACTGCCGCGTGTCTGTTTTGTTACGGCCCGGCGACAGTCCACCAAGGCTCCGCCAGGAACGCAACCCAAATCTCCGAGCGTATGGCCTCAGGCCACGGCCGCCAGGATCACGTCCGGTGCGTCGGTGATGATGCAGTCCACCCCCATGCCGACCAGGGCCCGGGCGACCGCCGGATCGTCGATGGTGTAGACGCCCAGCGCCAGGCCGGCCTGCTTGATGGCGCAGCACCAGGGCGCCGTCAGCCGCTTGCCATTGGTGTTGATGCCGGCCGCGCCGACCGCCGCGGCGCGCTGCTGCCAGTCCTTGACGAAGCGGTCGAGCAGCAAGGCCCGGGCAAATTGTGGCGCCGCCGCCTGGGCGGCCGCCAACGACTCGTCGGCAAAGCTCGAAAGCAATGGCGGCGGCAGGTGGACGGGCCAACGCCGGCGCAGGACATCGACGGCGACCCGGGCGGTCTCCGCCTCGCGCCCCGGGCAGGGCTTGATCTCGACATTGCAGCCGAGCCCCAGCTCGCCCCACAGCGCGATCGCCTCCTCGAAGGTCGGCACACCGGCCGGCAGCTCGGCGCGTGGCGTCTCGGCAACCAGGCGGTCCATGCCCATGGTGCGCTTCAGCGACTCGTCGTGCATCAGGATTGCCACGCCGTCGGCCGTCAGCTTGACGTCGGTCTCGACCCAGGTGGCGCCGCGGCGACGGGCCTCGCGGAACGACTCCAGGGTGTTTTCCGGCGCGTAGGCAGCCGCCCCGCGATGGCCGATGACTTTGGGTAGTTGCAGCATTCGCCGATTCGACGCTAACTCGGTGATCGCAATAGACGAATGCCCTGCCCCGTGTCGATCTTTCCCGACTTGTTCCGGCTGAATGGCCGCACCGCCCTCGTCACCGGCTCGGCACGCGGCCTGGGTTGGGAGATCGCCCGCGGCCTGGCGCAGGCCGGCGCCAAGGTCTTGCTGCATGGCCGCTCGGCCGAGCGGCTGGCGCCGCCCCTGGCGGCGCTCGCCGAGGCAGGCCTTGCCGCCGATGCCGTAACCTTCGACATGGCCGACCGGCCGGCCATGGCGGCCGCTATCGGCAAGGCCGGCCCGATCGATGTCCTGGTGCACAATGTCGGCGAGCGTGACCGGCGGAGCTTCGCCGATATCGACCATGATTCCTTCGCCCGCCTGGTCGATGTCGACCTCATCGCCGCCCATGCGCTCACCAAGCTCGTGGTGCCGGGCATGCTCGAGCGCGGCTGGGGCCGCGTCATCCTGGTGACCTCGATCGTCGGCGAGCTGGCGGGCCATGGCGGCACGTCCTATGCGACGGCCAAGGGTGGGCTCGCAGCCTTCGCCCGCGCGCTTGCGACCGAGCTCGGCGCGCGCGGCATCACCGTCAACGCGCTGTCGCCCGGCTTCTTCGCCACCGAGACCAACGCCCAGCTCATCGCCTCGCCGGCCGGCGAGCGCCAGCGCTTGCGCTGTCCGGCCAAGCGCTGGGCCGAGCCGCACGAGATCGCCGGCGCGGCGTTGTTCCTCGCCTCGCCCGCCGCCTCCTACGTCAACGGCCACACGCTCACCGTCGATGGCGGTGTGTCGGCCTCCTACATCGCGTGACCTTATGACGACACGAATGCTCACAGCGGCGATCGTCGCCGGCCTCCTGGCAATGACCGCGGCACCGGCGCTGGCGGCCGGTACCGGCGCACCGGCGATCGACGGACGCCATCTTGGCCTGCTGTGGATCCTGCCGTTCATCGGCATCCTGCTGTCGATCGCAGTCATGCCGCTCGCCGTGCCGCGCTTCTGGCATCATCACTTCGGCAAGGTATCAGCGGCCTGGGCCCTGCTGGTCGTCGTGCCGTTCCTGGTGATCCACGGCGCGGCGTCGACAGCCTACGAGATCATCCATTTGATGCTGCTCGACTACGTGCCGTTCATCGTGCTGCTGCTCGCTTTGTTCACGGTGACGGGCGGCATCCACATCCGCGGCAACCTGCACGGCTCGCCGTCGATGAACACCGCGCTGTTGGCGCTCGGCACCGTCCTGGCGGGCTGGATGGGGACGACCGGCGCGTCGATGCTCCTGATTCGCACCGTCATCCGAGCCAACGACGATCGGCGGCACAAGATCCACGTCTTCGTCTTCTTCATCTTCCTGGTATCGAACATCGGCGGCGCCCTCACGCCACTCGGCGATCCACCGCTGTTCCTGGGCTTCCTGAAGGGCGTCGACTTCTTCTGGACGACCTCGCACTTGTTCTCGGAGATGTTGGTCTGCGCGATCGTCCTGCTCGGGCTCTTCTATGCGATCGACAGCTACTGGTACCGCAAGGAAGGTCATCTCAAGCGCGATCCGACGCCGGACTCTCCCATACGGATCGAAGGCGGCGTCAACATCGTCCTGCTCGCCGCCGTTGTCGGCGTCGTGTTGGCGAGCGGCACATGGAATCCGGGCGTCGAGTTCTCGGTGTTTCATGTGACGCTCGAACTGCAGCACGTCCTGCGCGACCTCGCGCTGGTGGCGATCTGCGCCCTGTCGCTCCGCTTGACGCGACGGCAGGTTCGAACGGACAACGGATTCGGTTGGGCGCCCATGATCGAGGTCGCCAAGCTGTTCGCCGGCATCTTCATCACCATCGCGCCGGCGATCGCTATCCTGAAGGCGGGCAGCGACGGCGCCCTGGCGCCGCTGGTCGGGCTGGTGAGCGAAGCCGACGGCAAGCCCAACAACGTTTGGTATTTCTGGCTGACGGGTATCCTTTCGAGCTTCCTCGACAACGCGCCGACCTACCTGGTGTTCTTCAATCTGGCCGGCGGCGACGCCGCCACCTTGATGGGCCCGTTGGCCGGCACCCTCGCAGCCATCTCGTGCGGCGCCGTCTTCATGGGCGCCAACACCTACATCGGCAACGCGCCGAACTTCATGGTCAAGGCGGTCGTCGAGGACGCCGGCATCCGCATGCCGAGTTTCTTCGGCTACATGGCCTGGTCGTGCGCCATCCTGGTGCCGCTGTTCGTGCTGATCACCGTGATGTTCTTCCCCTGAACGAGCACACGCACGTTCAGGCGGCGTGGCGCAGGCCCTCAGCCGGCGTCGGCGGGGTAACCAGCGAGAGGTGGCGGGCCGGCAGGCCGACGTCGCCCACGACGCCGGC
>VGCQ01000479.1 GCA_016870055.1 Alphaproteobacteria bacterium
GCTTCGCGATCGGCTGCGGCATTCCGGCGATGGCGGCGGTCAGCGTCTACAGCCTGGCCGGGCTGTCGGGCCTGGGCGGCCGCCTGCTGCTCGGCGTGCTGGCCGACCGGCTGAGCGCCCAGCCGGTGCTGGTCGGCGGCCTGATGGTGCAGGCACTGGGCGCCGGCGCCTACCTGTTCGTCGACCAGCTCGGCGAGCTCTATGCCCTGTCGGTCGTGTTCGGCATCGCTTACGGCGGCGTGATGCCACTCTACGCCATCCTGGCGCGCGACTATTTCGGGCCGCACATCATGGGCACGGTGTTCGGCGCGATCTCAGCGCTGGCGAGCGTCGGCATGGCGCTGGGACCGTGGCTCGGCGGCTGGGCCTACGACACCTACGCGAGCTACGCGTGGCTCTATATCGGGTCGTTCACGGTCGGTCTCGCCGCTGTCGCAGTGGCACTCACCTTCAAGCCGCGGCCGGCGGCGAGCAGGCTCGGCTTGTCGGCTTCTTGACCAGTCGGATTGACGGCGACCTCCGATGCGCCGCCAACCAGCACGATCTCGCCAGGGCCGGGTCAACTGCAGATGTCCGGCGACGTGATCCCGATCTGTATCTTTGAACCAGAGGCTACCGGACGTCCGGGCGAATGCGTATGCTGGTGCCACCACAAGGGAGTGAACGTGTCGACGACCAAGACCGGCCGCTGCCCAAGCCTGATCAGGCAGCCCCGATGGGCCTAGGGTCGAGATGGTTCCTTGCCTTGGCTCCGGTGGCGGTTGACTGACGCTCTCGACCTTGGCGGCTTCGCGATGAGCGGGCGGATCGTGTCGACCGCCGATCGGCTCGTCATCCTGTGGTTTTCCAAGATGGATCGCGATCGCGGCCTTTGGACGCAAATCCAGGTCACCTTGGTCGGCGCGCGACTGAAGCGGGCCAATCTGGAAATCCTCGATACCCTGCCGCAGTTGCGATCCTACGACATCAAAGTCATCAGTTCCGAACCGCCGCGGCGGGAGTTCAAGTTGGACTTCGAACCCGGCAGCTTGTGTTACGAATGCGACGACATCGTCCATTCGAAATTCTCTCGCAAGATCGTCTTCGAGCCGAGAGTGGACGAATGAGCTGGCGCCAACAGCACGGAAAGTGGTCGGTCGATCGCCTCTCTCTCGACCTGAACCATTTGAACCTGGACATCGGCCGTCACTTTGCGACGTCGGAGGAAGATCTGGAGACGCTCGCTGAATTGTTCGGGATGAGGCTCTGCTTCACGAAGGTGGAACGAATTGTGCTTTCCGATTTCTCGACGGGCGAGATCATCAGCGACTTCGAGCAGAAGGACACGGCTGAAGAGACGACCTACCGGCTGACGTTGGCCGACCGGTCGTTCATCGAGATCACCGCGGCGGGTTTCGCGGAACTCCCGTACTGAGCCAACGAAGCGGTTGCCGTCGAGCCGGGGGGCCGACGAGACGGCGCGTGATCGACAAGGTCGCCAACCAAACCGTCCTCTTGATGTCAATTTGCCGGAAACTTTGCTTCCGATCTCCGGAGCGCTCGTCAGAAGCCCAGAAGCTTGGCCTGCACCACGCCCTCGAGGGCGGCGATCTTGCCGAGAAGCTCGGGTGAGATCGGCTGGTCGACCTGGACCAGGGCGATCGCCGAGCCGCCGGGCGCGTCGCGGCCGAGATGGAAGGTCGCGATGTTGACCTTGCTTTCGCCGAGCAGCGTGCCGAGGCGGCCGATGAAGCCCGGCTTGTCGTCGTTGGTGATGTAGAGCATGTGCGGGCCGAACTCGGCCTCGATCTCGATGCCCTTGATGTCGACGATGCGAGGGTGCCTGCCGCCGAACAGCGTGCCGCTGACGGCGCGCGTGTACTTGTCGGTCGTGACGGTGAGCCGGATCAGCGACTGGTAGTCGCTCGGCCGCTCGTGCTTGACCTCGGCCGTCTCGACGCCGCGCTCGCGGGCGATCACCGGGGCGTTGACCATGTTGACCGAGTCGAGCTGCGGGCGCAGCACGCCCATCAGCGCCACCTGGCTGAGCGGCTTGACGTTGAGCGCCGCCACCTGCCCTTCATATTCGATCGACACCGCCTTGATGTCGGTGTCGGTGAGCTGTCCGGCGAACGAGCCGAGCTTCTCGGCAAGGTCGAGGAACGGTGCGAGCCGCGGCGCCTCCTCGGCGGTGACGTTGGGCATGTTGAGCGAATTCACGATGGCGCCGGTCAGCAGATAGTCCGCCATCTGCTCGGCGACCTGCAGCGCCACGTTCTCCTGCGCCTCGACCGTCGAGGCGCCGAGATGCGGCGTGCAGACGAGGTTGGGCGCACCGAACAACACGTTGGTCTTGGCCGGCTCCTCGCTGAAGACGTCGAAGCCCGCCGCCGCGATATGGCCCGAGACCAGGAGATCGCGCACCGCCAGCTCGTCGACCAGCCCGCCGCGCGCGCAGTTGATGAGACGTACGCCCTTCTTGGTCTTCATCAGGTTGGCGCGGCCGAGGATGTTCTTGGTCTGCTCGGTGAGCGGCGTGTGCACGGTGATGAAGTCGGCCTTGGCCAGCACCTGGTCGAGGGTCGCCTTCTCGACACCCAGTTCCTGGGCGCGCTGATCCGACAGGAACGGGTCGTAGGCCATGACGCGCATCTTCAATCCGATGGCGCGCTCGGCGACGATCGAGCCGATATTGCCGCAGCCGATCAGGCCCAGCGTCTTGAAGCTTAGCTCGGTGCCCATGAAGCGGTTCTTTTCCCACTTGCCGGCCTGGGTCGAGGTGTTGGCGTCGGGAATCTGTCGCGCCACGGCGAACATCAGGGCGATGGCGTGCTCGGCGGTGGTGATGGCGTTGCCGTAGGGCGTGTTCATGACGACGACGCCGTGCGCGGTGGCCGACTTGATGTCGACATTGTCGACGCCGATGCCGGCGCGGCCCACCACCTTGAGCTTCTTGGCGACGGCCAGAACCTCGGCCGTGACCTTGGTCGCCGAGCGGATCGCCAGCCCCTCGTAGCCGCCGATGACGGCGCGCAGCTCGGCCTGCTTCAGCCCGGGCTTGAAGTCGACATCGCAGCCGCGCTCGGCGAAGATTTCCACCGCCCGCGCCGACAGCTCGTCGGAGATGAGAACCTTGGGCTTCGCCATGACTTGAATTCCTCTTTGCCGGGGGCGCGCCACTCATAGGCGCTAACTTTAGGTTGACGTTGGGAATCGGTCTGTGATTCATAGGCGAGATGCTTTCTGCATCACAGTTGGATGGCGGTTGGGATCAACTGCTGAGCCGCTTGGGCTCGCTCGAAGAAC
>VGCQ01000480.1 GCA_016870055.1 Alphaproteobacteria bacterium
CCGACCCCAAGCTGGTCGGTGTCTTTACCGCCGTCACCTACGCTGTGGCGTCGGTCGTGGCCTTGGCCACGGCCGACGTGATCGCTCGCCTGGGCGCGGTGCGGGTCTGCCAGCTGGCGCTGCTCGCCGGCGCTGCCGGTCTCGCGTTCAGTGCTGCCGCCACCTTGTGGGCCTGCCTCGCTGCCGTCATCTTGATCGGCCTCGCGCAAGGGCCGACCAACCCGGCATCGGCTCACATTCTCAGCCAGCGCGTGCCTCGCCGTTACTACAGCATCGTCTTCTCTCTCAAACAGACCGGAGTACCGGTTGGTTTCGGTATCGCCGGCATCCTGTTGCCGCTGCTCCTCGGGTGGGTCGGTTGGCGCGGCGCTGCGTTGATCGCGGCCGCCGCGCTGGTTGCCGGCGCCGTCGCGCTCGGCCTCCTGAGATCGCGCCTCGATGCGACCACGGCACCGCCCGGCCCGTCCCCCGGGATCCGCCGCTCGGTTCGCTTCGTGCTCGGCCACCGCCAACTCCGGGTGCTCGGTTGGTCGGCGCTGATCTACGTCATTGCCCAGCACAGCTTTACATTCTTCCTGGTGACGTATCTCTACGAGCACTGCCGCCTCACCATCGGCGAAGCTGGTCTTCTCCTCTTCCTGGCGCAAATGGGTGGCACGGCGCAGCGCTTGGTGCTGGGGGCGCTGGGCGATCGCCTGCCTCGCCTGCCACTGCTGGGTTGGACCGGCGTCGCCATCGCCGCCGGCGCGACGGGCATTGCGCTGATAGCCCCCGATACGCCGTACTGGCTGATCGCACTCGCAGTGATCGCCTATGGCGTTGTCGTCATTAGCTGGAACGGCGTATCGATCGCCGAGTTCGCTCACTTGGCACCGCCGGGTCAGGTCGCCGCCGTGGCGGCCGTCCAGACGGCGCTCGCCTTCTCTGGTGCCGTCTTGGGGCCTCCCCTGTTCGGCCTGATCGCGGCCGCGTCGGGTTACTCCTGGGCGTTCTTGGTCGTTGCCGGCTTCGTGGCGGCGGCGGCGTTCTGGCAGCTCACGGTCGCCCGCACACCCGGTTCAACCCGCGCCGACGCCTGATCGCCGGAAAGCTACCGGGCTGCGGCGCATGCCGTGCTTCGCGGCGATGTATGGCTTGCCGCATGTCCCGAGGAAGCGTCCATGAAGCTCTGCATGCACCCTGTTTCCGCCACCAGCCGGCCGGTGGTGCAGTTCATCGCCGACAACGACATCAAATGCGACATGGAGGTGGTCGACATCCTGAAGGCTCAGCACTACGAGCCGGCCTACCCGTCGGACCTCAAAAAGTGCCCACGTCGCCAAGGTCATGGGCTGGTTCCACTCGAATTTCGATCGCGGGCGAGCTGGCCCATTGCGATTTCTCGAAACATCGCAACATCAAACGCTGCTTCGACAGCTTCAAATCCGGCCCGAACTACGCCAAGGTCTAGGAAGCCTTCAACGGCTTCTGCGCCTCGACCAAGGGACAGCCTTGGCAGGCGGTCCGAACAGGAGGTCCTATGATCAAGGGGCTGCACCACAACGCCTATCGCTGCCGCGATTCGGAGGAGACGCGGAAATTCTACGAGGAGTTTCTCGGCCTGCCGTTGGTCAATGCCTTCAAGATCGAGACCACCATGACCGGCCGCAAGACCAGCGCCGGCGTGCTGCACTCCTTCTTTCAGCTCGATGACGGCTCGTCCCTCGCCTTCTTCGAGGCGCCGGACATGCCGTTCGAGTTCAAGCAACAGCACGACTTCGATCTGCATATCGCGCTCAAGGTCGAGCCGGATGTGCTCGAACGCATGTTCGCCAAAGGCAAGGCGGAAGGCCGCGAGGTCCGCGGCATCAGCGACCACAAGTTCATCAGGTCGATCTACTTCCGCGATCCCAACGGCTATGTCATCGAATTGACCGCCAAAATCCCCGGCACGGAAGGTGCCATGGATCCGCGGCAGAATCGGGCGCGCGCCGTGCTCGATGCCTGGCAGGCGGACAAGCACGGTCGGCCGGCGAAGGTCGCCTGACGCCGCCAGCAAGGAGGACGCGATGAGACGTGGCCTGGTCGGAGCGCTCGGCACCCTGGTGGCTCTTGTCGCGTGGTCATCGCCCTCGGTTGCAGCCGATCCGCCGCAATTCCAGGTCGACCCTTTCTGGCCCAAGCCGTTGCCCAACAACTGGCTGCTGGGCCAGGTCGCAGGCGTTGCCGTCGGGCCCAACGACCACGTCTGGCTGCTGCAACGGCCGCGCTCCCTGACCGACGATGAAAGAGGCGCCACGCTCAGGCCGCCACGCAACAAATGCTGCGTCCCTGCCCCATCGGTCATGGAGTTCGATCCGGAAGGCAACTTCATCCAAGGCTGGGGGCATCCCCAGACGGCTCCATGGGTCGGCAACGAACACGGCATCTACGTCGACCGCACGGGCCATGTCTGGATCGCCGGCAACGGCGCCAACGACAGCGCGATCTTCAAGTTCACCAAGGACGGCAAGCCGGTCCTGACGATCGGCAAGCTCGGCCCGTCCGGCGGCAGCAACGACACCGCCCTGCTTGGCCGCCCTGCCGACGTGCAGGTCGACGAAGCGGCGCGCGAGGTTTTCGTCGCCGACGGCTATGGCAATCGCCGGGTCATTGTGTTCGATTCCGAGACCGGCGCCTTCAAGCGCTACTGGGGCGCCTACGGCAACAAGCCCAGCGACGACAAGCAACCGGCCTATGACCCGGCAGCGGCGCCCTCGCCGCAGTTCGCCAATCCGGTGCATTGCGCCAAGGCGTCGCGCGACGGCCACGTCTATGTCTGCGGCCGCGTCAACAACCGCATCCAGATCTTCCGCAAGGACGGCACCTTCGTCACCGAGTGGTTCTACGAGAAAAGCACGCTCGGCGCCGGCGCGGTGTGGGATTTGAACTTCTGGCCCGACGCCAATCAGACCTGGCTGTTCAATATCGACGGCGAAAACAATCTATTGCGCATCCTGCGCCGCAGCGACGGCGCCGTGGTCGGCGGCTTCGGCCGTTCCGGCCGGCAGGCCGGCCACTTCCACTGGGTACACACCATCGCCGTCGATTCCAAAGGCAACATCTATACCGGCGAAGTCGACACCGGAAAGCGCGTGCAGAAATTCAAGCCCGACCGCGCGCCCCAGTAGGGCCGAGATATCGCCTAGTGTCCTGATTCGGAAGTTTTGACGATCTTAGCCTGGTTATCGGCAATTTTGAGATTTGCGAGGCAGAAGCGCTTGATGGTTGCGAGGATGTCGTCGGCCGACTTGGTCCATCTG
>VGCQ01000481.1 GCA_016870055.1 Alphaproteobacteria bacterium
CGCGCTCGCCCGGGCGATCGCCGTCGACCCGGCCTGGATCGCCGCCATCCAGAACAGCGTCTGCGCCAACCTCACCATGCTGTCGCCGATCCGCGTTTCCATGGGCGTCGCCTTGCTGTCGCTCGCCGCCTCGGAAGCCACGCTCTATCGCCGCGCCTGGCCGCTCGCCCTGCCGCCGTTGTTGAGCGGCCTCGGCGCGGTGGCCGTCTTGCTGGCATCGGCGTGATTTGCCTCTATGATCGCGCCCGCACTGCATTCGCTGGGGGTTGAACGATGGCCAAGGTGGCGTTTCTCGGTCTGGGCGTGATGGGCTTTCCGATGGCGGGACATCTCGCCGCCAAGGGTCACGACGTCGTGGTCTACAACAGGACCTTCGCCAAGGCCGAGGCTTGGACCAAGAAGCACAAGGGCGGCGCGGCGCGGACGCCCAAGGAGGCGGCGGCCGGCCGCGAGATCGTGTTCGCTTGCGTCGGCAACGACGAGCATCTGCGCGCCGTCGTGCTGGGTGACAACGGCGCCTTCGCCGGCATGGCCAAGGGCGCGATCTTCTTCGACAACACCACGGCCTCGGCCGACATCGCCCGCGAGCTGCACGCCGAGGGCAAGAAGCGCGGCATCGACTTCATCGACGCGCCGGTGTCGGGCGGCCAGGCCGGTGCGGAGAACGGCCAGCTCACCGTGATGTGCGGCGGCGAGCCGGCGCCGTTCGACAAGGCCAAGCCGGTCGCCGACGCCTTTGCCAAGGCGGTGACCCTGATCGGCCCGCCGGGCTCGGGCCAGATCACCAAGATGATGAACCAGATGTGCATCGCCGGCATCGTGCAGGGCCTCGCCGAGGCGCTGAACCTCGGCCAGCGGTCCGGCCTCGACATGGAGAAGGTGATCAGCGCCATCTCCAAGGGTGCGGCGCAGAGCTGGCAGATGGACAATCGCTGGAAGGCGATGGTCGAGGGCAAGTTCGAGTTCGGCTTCGCCGTCGACTGGATGCGCAAGGATCTCGGCATCAGCCTTGCCGAAGGCAAGCGCGCCAAGGCGGCGATGCCGCTGGTCGCCCTGGTCGACCAGTTCTACGACCGCGTCCAGCAGCGCGGCGGCGGTCGCTGGGACACCTGCAGCCTGATCCAGCCGCTGCAGAAACCGTAAGGAGGAGCCGATGAGCGGCTACAAGCTCTACGGCCGGGCCGGCTGGGGCTCGGCCCTCGTCGAGGCCCAGCTCGTCTGGTACGGCCTGCCGTTCGAGTTCGAGCAGGTCGACGACCTCTTCAAGTCGCCCGAGGCACGCGCCAAGCTCGAGACGGTCAATCCGCTGGCGCAGGTGCCGACCCTGGTGCTGCCCGACGGCGGCATCATGAGCGAGAGTGCGGCGATCACCCTGCTGCTCGCCGATATCGCCGGCAGGGATTCGCTGGTGCCGGCGGCCGGCGCCCGCGAACGGCCGAAGTTCCTGCGCTGGCTGGTGTTCCTGGTCGCCAACATCTACCCGACCTTCACCTATGCCGACGATCCGTCGCGCTTCGTCTCGGTCAATGCCGCGCGCGACCCCTTCCGGGCCGCCACCGAGGCCTATGCCCAGCGGCTGTGGCGCCAAGTCGAGCGCGAGGCCGGCAGCCCGTGGTTCCTGGGCGAACGTTTCTCCGCCCTCGACATCTATCTCGCCATCATGACGCGCTGGCGTCCGCGGCGCGGCTGGTTCGAGACCGAAACGCCCCGACTGTTCGCCATCGCTCGCCGCGCCGACCAGGTGCCCGCGCTGGCCCAGGTGTGGCAACGCAACTTCCCGACGAGCTGAGGTTCATCATGCAGCGTCGCCGTCTCGTCGTGCTGGCCGCAAGCGCGTTGGCGGTCCCCGCCGTCGCCTCGCGCGCCCGGGCGCAAAGCACCTATCCCGACAAGCCGATCACCATCGTCGTGCCGGCGCCGCCGGGCGGCGGCACCGATCTGGTGACGCGCATGTATGCCGACCTGCTCGGCCAGGAGCTCGGGCAGCAGGTGATCGTCGACAACAAGGGCGGCGGCAACGGCAATGTCGGGACGGCGTTCGTGGCCCGCGCCAAGCCCGACGGCTACACGCTGCTCATGCAGTACTCGGCCTTCCACGCCGCCAATCCGGCGTTGATCAAGGACCTGAACTGGAAGCCCGACGATTTCGTCGGTGTGGCGATGGGCGCGTTCGCGCCGCACGTCATCGTCGTCGCCAAGAAGGTGCCGGTCGACGATCTCGAGAGCTTCATCGCCTACGCCAAGGCCAACGCCGGCAAGCTCAATTACGCCTCGGTGGGGGCGGGCTCGGTGCCGCATCTCGGCGGCGTGCTGCTGAACAAGGCGGCCGGCATCGACGTCACCCACATCCCCTACAAGGGCGCGGGGCCGGCGACGCAGGACCTCGTGGCCGGCCAGGTCGAGCTGCTGATCGTGACGCCGCCTTCGGTGTCGGGCCACATCCGCAACGGCAACGTCAAGGCTTTGGCGCTTGCCAGCGACACCCGGCTGCCGGCGTTCCCCGACATTCCCACCACCGCCGAAGCCGGCCTGAAGGGCTTCACCCTCGACGCCTGGTTCGCCCTGTTCGCTCCGACCGGCACGCCGCAGCCGATCGTCGACAAGCTGAACGCCGCCATGCGCAAGATCAGCAAGATGGAGGCCGTCGTGGCGCGCGCCAATCAGCTCGGCACCGTGCTCAAGGACTGGCAACCGGGCGAGATGGACAGCTTCGCCAAGGGCGAGGTCGTGACCTGGGGCAAGGTGATCCGCGACAACAACATCACCTTCACCGAGTGATGGCCTCGGTCGGCATCGTCGGCGGCCTCGGCGTCGGCGCCACGGTCGACTACTACCGGCGCATCACGGCAGCCTGCAAGGCGCGCGGGATCATGCCCGACCTGATGTTCGTCCATGCCGATGTCGATCGCGGGCAGGGCTATGTCCGGGACGGCAAGCTCGAGGCGCTGGCCGACTATCTCGCCGGCTTCATCGAGCGGCTGGGTCGCGCTGGCGCCCAGGCTGCCGAGTTGCCGGCGGTGACGCCGCACATCTGCGTTGCCGAGCTCACGCCCAAGCTCCGCCTGCCGTTGATCGACATCGTCGACGCGATCGGCGCCGAGCTCGGCCGACGCAAGCTCCGGCGCGTGGCATTGTTCGGCACGACCTTCACCATGGAGGGCAGCCTGTGGGGCCAGCTCACGGGCGTCGACATCGTGAAGCCCAGGCCCGAGGAGATCGCTTTCGTCGGTCGCACCTACCAGCGCTCGCTCGACACCCAGCGCGGCAACGACCAGGACA
>VGCQ01000482.1 GCA_016870055.1 Alphaproteobacteria bacterium
CGCCACCCCGACCGAAATCCAGCGCCGCGCACTCGATCTGCTCGCCGTCAAGCCCAGCCTGTAGTCAGGACCCGCAGACAAACGCGAGTCACATCAGTGGCTTGGTCAAAATTCGGGCAAAGTTCAGGCTAGGGTTTGCACCGTTCCAGAAGTTCATCTGGGGAATGTCGGGGAATGTCGGTCAAATGGGGGATTGGCGGCGATGCGAAAATTCACGGGAACCCTGGCGATCCTGGCGGCGTTGCTGGCATCCGGCTACGCGCTTGCCCAGGACAAGCCGATCGTCTGGCGCTACCAAACGACACTGGTCGAAACGAGGCAGGAGATGGAGCCGATCCGCGAATGGGCCAAGCGGATCGGCGAGGCGTCGAAGGGACGCCTGAAGATCGAGCTCTATTACGGCGGAGCGCTCGGCATCAACCAGTCGGACGAGCTGCGCGCCGTGCGTCAGGGAGCGGTCGAAGCGGCGCAGCCCTATTTCGGATATCTGGCGCGCGACCTGCCCGAGGCGTCGCTGGCGGTCGTCCAGGGCGCGCTTCTTACGCCGGACGAGGCGGTGAAGGTCGCTCCCACGATCCAGGCGATCTTCAAGGACGCCTACGAGAAGTGGAACGCGAAGGTCATCGCATGGCAGATGTCGCCGATCTTCGACATGTCGATCATGTGCAAGGAGCCGATCGACACGCTCGCGAAGCTCAAGGGCAAGAAGCTGCGCGTCTGGTCGCGCGAGCAGGTCGACGCTTACGGCAAGCTCGGCGTTGCCGCGCAGATCATTCCGCAGAACGACACCTACATGGCGCTGCAGACCGGCGTGGTCGATTGCGCGATCTACGTCCTCGGCAACGCCAAGACGGTGTCGTTCCAGGAGGTGACCAAGTACTCGTCGCAGCTGCACACCTTTGCTGCGACGCCCAACCCGATCATCGTGAACGCGAAGATCTGGGCCGAGCTGCCGGACGACCTGAAGAAGGTGGTCCTCGACGCAGGCGAGTGGCTGAGGAAGACGAGCCTCGACATCGCCAAGTCGGGCCCCGAGACCAAGGAACGCGAGGCCCAGGCGGAATTCGCGAAGACCGGGCAGGTGAAAGTGCTGTCGCCGTTCCCTGCGGAGGACAAGAAGCGCTTCTACGACGCCGTCCTCGAGGTCTGGAAGGACCGCGCGGCCGAGAAGGGGGCGAAGGCGATGGAGTATCGCGAGCAGATGATCGCGGCGCTTCAGAAGATCCGCTCCCAGTAATCCCGCGCCGCCCGCGGCAGGACGATGCCCCGGTCCTGGGGCGGCATGGAAATGGGATCGCTGCTACGGACGATTGATCGGGGCGCGGGGCGGCTGGCCAGCTTCATGTCGCTGCTGGCCTGCGCCGCCGCCGCGGGCCTGACGCTCTTCATCCTGCTCAGCTCGTTCATGCGCTACTTCCTCGGCAAGCCGTTCTACTTCACCGAGGACGTGGTCAGCATGCTGTTCCTCGCTAGCTCCTTCCTGTCGATTCCGATAACCGCCCATCAACGCTCCTATATCCGGATCTCCATGCTCACCGACCGGTTGCCGCCGGTCGGGCGGCATGTCGCCGCGATCTTCGGCTCCCTGGTGTTCCTCGTCTTCGTGCTCTGGTTCGCCTGGGACGCCTGGCAGATCACGGCGCTGTCCTACGAGATCAGCGCGCGCACCGAGACGGCCGAGATCCCGGTCGTGCCCTGGATGGCCCTGATGCCGCTGTCGATGGGGCTCGTGGGGATTCTGTGCGTCGTCCAGATCCTGGAGCTGGTCCGGGTCCTCTGCGGGTATCCCTCGTCCGGGCCGCCCACGGGGGAAACCATCGGATGATCGTCTGGTCGGTGCTGTTCGGCACGCTCGCGGCGACGGTCGGCGGCGGCGCGGCGCTGGGCGGCGCGCTCGGCTTGACCGGGTTCATCATTCTGTACTTCTTCAACCGCGGCACCACCGAGATGGCCGTGATGGCCGTGTACAACCTCTATTCCAGCTTCACGCTCAGCTCGTTCGTGGTGTTCATCCTCCTGGGCGAGCTGATGATGCAGAGCGGCCTGTCCCGTCGGGCGTTCGGCGCGGTCGCGCCGGCGTTTCACCGCATTCCGGGCGGCCTGCTGCACACCAACGTCGTGGTGTGCGCGATCTTCGGCGCCGTCAGCGGATCAAGCGCATCGGTCGCCGCGACCGTGGGAACCGCGGCCTTTCCCGAGCTAGCGCGGCGCGGCTATCGCACCGACGCGATCGTCGGCTCCCTCGCGGGCGCCGGAACGCTCGGGATTCTGATCCCGCCGAGCCTGACCCTGGTGCTCTACGGGGCCTGGCAGGAAGTATCGATCGGTCAGCTGTTCCTTGCCGGCATCCTGCCCGGGATCATGATGATGCTGCTGTTCATGGCGCTGGTGCTGGTCCAGTGCCTGTACGATCGCACGATCACGCCGGCGGTCGACGGTCCGGCGCCGCCCTTGCCCGAGATACTGCGCTCGGCGCTGGGATTGTGGCCTCTCGTGCTCCTGGTCGGCGCCGTTCTTGGAACGATCTATCTGGGCTTCGCCACGCCGACGGAAGCGGCCGGGCTTGGCGTGCTGACCGCCGTGATTCTCGGCGTGACGGTCGGCGACCTGACCTGGCGGGGCTGCGTGATCGCGCTGTGGAACACGATCGTCAATTTCGGCGCGCTCAAGCTGGTCCTGATCGGCGCGGTGATCCTGGGCCAGGCCATCAGCATCCTGGGATTGCCGCGCCATATCACCGAGCTGGCGCTCGCCTACAACCTGGGCAAGTACGAGCTGCTTCTCTTCGTCGTCCTCATGTACTTCGTGCTGGGCTGCATCTTCGACGGCCTGTCGTTGATGCTGCTGACCCTGCCCTTCGTGTTCCCCGTTTTCACCAAGCTCGGCTTCGACCCGATCTGGCTCGGCATCTTCATGACGATGATGATCGAGATCGGCGCGATCACGCCGCCGGTCGGGGTGAACCTGTTCGTGCTGTCGGCGGTCACGGGGCAGCGGGAATCGCTGGGGGCGATCGCGCGCGCCACGGTGCCCTATTGGATCGTGCTGCTGATCGGCGTGGCGATCATCACCCTCGTGCCCGACATCGTGCTGCTGATTCCCCGTTCCATGCGCTGAGGAGCCAACCATGGTTGTCGACCCGATCCTGAAGCCTCGAATCGAGACGATCCCGCCGGTCAGCGACAAGGCGTTGAAGCTGTTTCGCGACTCGCTGGTCTGGGACGACCTGATCCCCTGGATCGCCGGGCTCAATCCCGAA
>VGCQ01000483.1 GCA_016870055.1 Alphaproteobacteria bacterium
AGTCCCCAGGCATTCACGTAGCCGAGATTGATGCCGGTGGGCACCGCGAAGTTCAGCCGATTGAAGACGGCCGGCGCGTCGACGTAGTTGTAGTAGAAGGCTGCATAGAGGCTGGCGCCGCCGAAGTTGTACTGCGTGTCCACTTCCCATGCGTACCAGGCGTTGTACGGCTGGCCGCTCGCCTCGAACGCGGAGTTCAGCACGGGCAGACGGGTCTGTTGATAGTGGAATGCGGCGCCGAGCAACCACCCCTGGGCGCGACCCATGGGACTCGTCATCTCCATGAAGTCCTTCCAGGCGCCGAAAGGCTTCCACTCCAGTCGCGTGGTCACGGCGAACTCGTCCTCTTGGATGTTCCACGGCGAGTTCTCGGGGAGGCTTCCGACGGTGCCGAGCGCGGGCCCGGTGATGTTGTCGGTGCCGCCGTCGCTGTACGCGAGCAGCCAGTGAATCTGGTCGTTGCGGAAATCGAGCTCGACTCCCTGCGTGTAGCCGAGTCCGTAGTGGTAATCGACCACCGAGCGATCGACCGCCATCTGGTACTGCTCGGTGATGAGGAACTCGCGGCTGTACGGTGCGCGGAACTGACCGGCGCGAATGCTCCAGTTGTCGTCGAGGTTGAAACGGATCCACGCGTCCAGGAGCTGGAGCACGCCGCTTCCGTTGCCCAGGTTGACCGGCCCCTGCTGTCCGACGAAAATGGCGGTGTTGTTCGTGAACCGGGTCTTGACCATGTACTGCACCGCTGGTCCGAAGACGTGGCCGCGGAACCAGAGTTCCGTGTTGGGCAGGTCGAACTGGTTGCGGTTCAGCTTCACGTCCGTGACGGGGGCGTCGTCCTGTTCGCCGGGAATCGAGCTCCAGACATAGCGCGTCTGGAGTAGGCCGCCGATCTCGAGCTTGAAGCGGCCGTCGGGGCTGGCGAGGAAGAAGCCGTCGTTCCAGCCTGCGGTCATGCCGTCCTGGCGGAGGCTGGCCCTGCCGTCGCTGTCGGCGAGCACATCCTCGACGATCGCACGGATCTCGCGGGCCCGTTCCTCGGTGAGCCACTGCTCGCCGCGATCGGACTTCATCGTGGCGACTTCCCCGGCGAGATCACGGTTGCGGCGCTCGAGCTCCTCGTTGCGGCGCTCAAGGGCGTCGAGCCGCTTCAGAATGTCGTCGTCCACCTGGCCCGCGGCCATCGCGCCGGCGTTCCATGCGACGACCGACAAGGCGGCCGCCGTGAGCGAGATCGCGGCGCGTCCGGGAGGGCACTTCATGCGCTGCGGAGCTTATCGACGCCACCCGGGGGTGTCACTTGAGACATCGCGCTCGCGAGCGTGCGGGGAACCGGCTCGCTCGCAAGGCTCGCGCGCACCGCAGTGGTGCGCAAGAGCACCACTGACCCAAAGGACCCGCCGAGCCGCAGTCGACACCGCCGCACGCGATCCCGCTCGCTCGGCCAAAAAGTGAACCGGCCGGTTCCACTTGGGAACCGGCCGGTTTGGTCATGTCCGCGACGCAAGCCGCGGCTTGGATGCGATCAGGAGCCTGCAGCGCTCAGAAGAGGAGCTGCAGCTGGATGCGGCCGACCCACTGGCCGCCGCCGCCGAGACCGCCGTCGGAGCGGAAGTCGGTGATGCCGATCGGGCGGCCGTAGATGCCCTGTCCGAAGAGCACCGGGTTGAACGAGTAGCTGATGTCGCCGGTGACCTTGATGTTCTGGTTCTTCACGCCGGCCGGGAACCAGTTGGCGCCGAAGGTCATGATGTTGTTGAGCTGCGCGCCGTACGCATTTGCGCCGAGGTTCCGGTCGTAGTACGGGTTCGTGTTGCTGCCCTTGTAGAAGTCATTGGGCGTGTTGACGTTGGCGTTGATCGAGTTGTTGCTGTCATTGCCCTGCCAGCTCACGGACGTATCGCCGTTCGTAATCGTGTTGTTCGCGAAGGGCGAGCTGCCGCCGGGGATCCAGCCCCAGAAGGTCGGGGTGTTGCCGGCGTACTCGTTTGCGCCATTGCTCAGCGTGGTGTAGAACTCGTAGCGGCCGAAGAGCTCGATGTCGTCGAAGATGAACCAGCCGGCCTGGGCCACGACGCCGTAGCTGTAGATCGGCGAATTGCCGTATCCGTAGCCTGACACCCAACCAGCGGCCGGTCCGATGCCGTTGATCGTGCCCACCGACGGACCCGCAGTGCCGACGCCGTTGGGAGTGGTCATCACCAGCGACACGTTGTCGGGCGTGTAGTTGTCGGTGAGACCGCCGTCGGCGTTCTGCGTTCGAGGCAGATAGCCGCCGCTCGGGTTCGCCACCCATCCGGCCGGGATGTTGTAGGCAATGTTGCCGACGAACGCGCCGTAGAGGCTGAAGCCGCCGAACTGCGCCGTGGTATCGACCGTGAACGAAAGGTTGCTCACGTCGTCGTTGCCGTTGGTCGGGATGTTGTTCGGATACTGAAGGACGAAGGACGGCTGGTAGATGACGGCAAACCCGCCCAGATTGCCGACGCTGACGGAGGTGGATTGGAACGTGTTTCCGCCGACACTCCCCCAGAACACCGCGTTCTGATAGGTGTAAGCCAAGTTGGCCTCGGCGTCGTTCTGCCCGCCGCCGCCGCGCTGCCAGTTGATGGCGGCGCCGATCAGGATGCCGGTCTGCTGGCCGTTCGGGCTCGAGAAGCTGTCGAACTGCGACCAGTTGCCCATGGCCTTCCACTCGACGCGGCCGGTCACCGCGTATTCGGTCCAGTTGCCCGAGTTCGAGCTGTTGCCGATCGTCTCGGAGGTGTTCGCGTTGTTGCCGCCGTCATTGAAGCTTCCCATGATGCGGAAGCAGTCGTTGACGAAGGTGAGTTCGATTCCCTGCGTGTATTCGGTGCTGAAGAACTGGTTCACGAGCGAGCGCTCGACGGCGAGCTGGTACTTGCTCGAGACGAGTTCTTCACGCAGGAACGGCGCCTTGAACTGTCCGACCTTCACCGACCAGTTGGGATCGATGACCTTGACGACATAGGCGTCCTCGAGGCCGAAGTTCGAGCCGAGCGAGCCGTTGCCGCCGGAGTAGTTGCCGCCGTAGGTGCCGCCGGCGAAGCCGGCCGGACCGAAGGAGCCGCCGCTCTGGCTGTTCAAGCCGGCCGCAGTGCCGACGGTGTTGAAGCCGGCCTGCGTCGTCTGCTGCTCGAAGGCGCCGACGATGCGGAACTGCCAGCTCGGATCGACGACATGGCCGGAGAACTCGAGCTTGGCTCGCGGCACGCCGAAGCCTCGGGCGGTCTTCT
>VGCQ01000484.1 GCA_016870055.1 Alphaproteobacteria bacterium
TTCCGCCGGCATTTGGCGACATCCTACTGCCTGCCGCGTAGCACTTCCGGGGTTCGTTATCGGAAAATTTGATCCTGCAAACGAACCCCGGAAAAATTCGGTGCCCCAAGTGGGATTTATTCAATACCAACAGACGGTCCGAAAGTGCGCCTTCGACAACTGCCGTCGCTCAAAATTCGGGTTTAGCCGGCCAAAACGCAAGCACTTCGTATGCTTTAAGATGCGACTTGCCGTTCCGGGCCTGGTCGCGGCCTGGCCCGGAATGTGGAATGCACCTTGTCCGTGATCCGCCCCGGTGATTTCATAGCTCTGCGGTGACGGCCGAGGCACTCTTCACAATGGAATTTCGCGCGAGGGTCATAGGCGTCGTCCTGGGCGTGCTCGCGTTGCTCGGCCAGACGGCTGTGCTTTGCCTGCACATGCCTATGCAGCTGGGCCTGGTGGCGCATCATGGCATGGCGCATGCTGCCTCGAGCGAGGTCGTCGACCACGCCAATCATGCGGCCCTACCGTCGTCTGACAATGGGGCGCCACCGGCCAAATCCACCCCTCGCTATTGCCCAATCTGCTTTGCCCTCCACAGCTTGGCCGGCTTTGTACCGCCGCCAGCGATTGAGCTCAGCGCTCCGGGTACCGGCGAGGCCGTCGAGCCCGGCATTCTCGTTGCGGTCGAACTACAGCCGCCCGCACACCGGCTTCCTCAGTCGCGCGCGCCGCCGCTTCGGGTCTGATCGACACTGCACCAATTGAAACCGGCGCTGCGGCCGAGCCTCTCAGCTCGACATCGCGGCGCCTGAGTCGATCCGATAATTCGAGAGGAAGTTCCCCATGTCTCGCTCAATCCTGCGCGCGACCGTCCTGGCCGCGCTCCCTCTGCTTGCCTGTGCCTCTGCGGCATCCGCCCATGCCACCCTTGAAACCAAACAGGCACCCGCCGACAGCTATCACAAGGCTGTGCTCCGCGTGCCCCATGGCTGCGAGGGCTCGCCCACGCTCAAAGTACGGATCCAGGTTCCCGATGGCGTCAGCGGCGTGAAGCCGCAACCCAAGCCGGAATGGGTACTTCAAACCACGATCGGCAAGCTCGCCACCCCTTACGATGACGGCCACGGCAAGATGATCACCGAGGGCGTTACGGAAGTTTCCTGGACCGGGCGCTTGCTCGACGAGCACTACGACGAATTTGTTATGCGCGTGAAGCTGCCCAACAAGCCTGGCGAAAAGCTGTACTTCAAGGCGATCCAGGAGTGCGAGAAGGGTGTCCACCGCTGGATCGAAATTCCGGCCGCTGGGAAAAGCGGCGACGACTATAAAGAGCCGGCGCCCCAACTCACTCTGACACCCAAGCAATAACAAGCGGGTCGAACCGGGCGGCGTGTGTGCCGCCCGGCGGACCGCAGCGATGCTTTTGGTACTGAGATCGCTCTTCGTCGTCCTCGTCGCCGTCGCCATGACGCCGAGCGCAGCCCTCGCCCATGCGGTGCTGGTTGAGGCGCGTCCGGCTGATGGTGCCGTGCTGGCCGAGGCGCCCGATGTCGTCGAACTGCGTTTCAACGAGCCGGTCACACCGACTGTGGTACGTGTCGTTGATGCGTTCGGTCGTGATCTTGCCAAGGGGCTCACGCTATCGACTGTTGATCAGCGTGTTGCATTGCGCCTCGATCGGCCGCTCACCCTTGGCTCATATGTCATTAGCTACCGCGTCGTTTCGGCCGACGGCCACCCAGTCGCCGGCTCTGTGATGTTTCAAGTCGGACCCGGCATGTCTAACGCTGTGCGACCCGATAACGGCGGTCGTGGCGGAGACATCGCCTTAACCATCAGCCGCGCGATCCACTATGGCTGCATGTTGATGGCTGCAGGTGGCGTCATGTTCTTGGTCGTCATTGCTGGCGCCGATTGGAGCGGGCGGGCACGCGTCTGCCTTGGAGTCGTCGTTGCCAGCCTGCTTGCCGCTGCAGCCGCCGTCGCCGGTATCGGGTTGAATGGCGCCTTCCTTCGCGCCGTTCCACTCGACGCCTTGACTGAAAGGGAGACTTGGCGCGTCGGAGGCACTACGAGCTTGGGCGCCAGCGCCGCAGTGATTAGCACCGGGCTGTTCGTAATGGTCGTGGCCCTTGCTGCGCTGCGCGCGCGCGTGCGCGGCGCAGTCGCCGTGCTTGGTGCCGTGGTCGCGCTCGGCGGGCTCACGCTGACCGGCCACGCAGCCATGGCACCGCCCCGTTGGCTGTCCGCGCCACTGGTCCTCATTCATGCATTGCTCGCCGCATTCTGGGTAGGCAGCTTGTGGCCGCTTCTGATCGGCCTCCGAGGAGCCGACGATGCAGCGACCATGCTGCGCCGCTTCTCCAGCTTGGCGTTGCCTTCCGTGGCGGCGCTGACCGCGGCCGGCGGTGGCTTGGCAGCACTGCAACTCGGCAGCGTCGGGGCTCTGATCGATACCGCTTACGGCAATGTGCTTCTCATCAAGCTTTGTTTCGTCGCCATAATGCTGACAGCAGCGGCGCTTAATCGTTGGCAGTTTCTGGCGGCATTTGTCCGCGGCGACGGCATTGCCCGAAAGGCCCTCGTTCGAAGCATCGGCATCGAACTGGGAGCCGCCGGCGTCGTCGTTCTAGTAACTGCGCTACTTGGCCTAGTGCCCCCGCCTCGCGTTTCGGACCACGAGATGCACGAGGCGCATATGCATCACCATTCCCGCGATCACGACGATGCTGAGCAATTGGTGGTAACGGCAGCAGCAGCCGCGATGATAGCGCGGGTCGAGTTCACGCCGGGACGCGCCGGTCGCAATGCCATGACGGTCGGTTTCGCGTCGACAGCCGGAAACCAGATTCTTCCACGCGAGGTCACTGCCGTATTCGCATTGCCAGATCGAGGTATCGAAGCGATCGTGCGCCGGCTGAAGCCCGATGCTCTCGGTGTCTATCGACTGGCAACGATCGAATTGTCGCCACCCGGGCTCTGGCAAGTGCGGATCGATGTGCTGCTATCCGACTTCGACAAGTCGATACTCGAAGTCGAAGTTCCGATCCGCTGAAACCAGGGCCTCACCTGTGCCAATTGGCGAGTAGCCCCCCGACACTCGGATGGGTGGGCTTCGGGGCTTCAGTTGGCTGATTCCTGTCTAAGCCAATGAAGCCCCGAAGAATTCGGTGCCCCAAGTGGGGTTTATTCAATACCAACAACTAGTCTGGTTATATACTTCCGACAATTGACCCAACTTAAGATCCGAGTCTAACCGGCCCCAGACG
>VGCQ01000485.1 GCA_016870055.1 Alphaproteobacteria bacterium
CGGCCTGCAGCCCGATCACATGCACCGCTTCCCGCACGAGTTCTCCGGCGGCCAGCGCCAACGCATCGGCATCGCCCGCGCGCTCGCCGTAGAGCCCAAGCTGATCGTGTGTGACGAGCCAGTGTCGGCGCTCGACGTTTCGATCCAGGCCCAGGTCATCAACCTCCTGGAGGATCTGCAGGAGCAGTTCGGCCTGACCTACCTGTTCATCGCGCACGATCTCAGCGTCGTCGAGCATATCTCGACCCGAGTCGCGGTGATGTATCTTGGCCGCGTCGTCGAGATCGCGCCGTCACGCGAACTCTACGACAATCCCTTGCACCCTTATACCGAGGCGTTGCTGTCGGCCGTGCCGATCCCCGATCCGACGGTCAAGCGCACGCGCATCATGCTGCAGGGCGACGTCCCCAATCCCATTCGGCCGCCGCCCGGTTGCCATTTCCATACGCGCTGCCCGATCGCCAAGCCCGATTGCGCCCAGCGCGTGCCCGAGTTGCGTGAAACCAAGCCGGGCCATTGGGTGTCCTGCCACTACCGCGGCTGACGGGCGCCGGCCGGCCGCCTCAAGTACCGATCTTCCAGCCGACATTCTGGACGATGGCCTGGAAGAACTCGGTCTCGTAGGCCTGCTCCGGGGTCTCGCGCACGCGCCGGTCGATCAGCTCGGCGTCCTTGCCGATCAGGATGCGCCAGCGTTCGGCCTTGACGCCGTCGAGGATGATCTTGGCGGCCTCGGCGGCCGAGGTCGGCGCCTCTTCGAGGAAGCGTCGCGCCCGGTCCTGCGCAAGCCTGGCGACGTCGTCGTCCGACATCTTGGACGCATCGAGGCCCATGGCCGAGATGCGGTTGCGGATCTGGGCGATCTGCCTGGCCGACAAGACGCCAGAATCGCCGCCGCTCTGGATCTTGAACGAGTTGACGACGATCGAGGTGCCGATGTGGCCCGGCATCACCACCGAGCACTTGATGTGCGGTGCATTGAGTCGCAGATCGGTGATCAGCGCTTCAGTGAAGCCCTTTACCGCAAACTTGGCGGCGCTGTAGGCGGTATGCGGCGTGCGCGGCCCGACCGAGGCCCAGAGGCCGTTGACGCTCGATGTGTTGACGATATGGCCACGGTCGGCCTTGAGCAGCATGGGCAGGAAGGCACGGGTGTTGTAGTAGACGCCGAACCAGCAGATGTTGAAGGTGCGTTCCCAGTCGGCGCGCTCGTCCGCCACCATACTGCCGCCGCCGCCGATGCCGGCGTTGTTGAACAGCAGATGGATCTTGTCGGTGTCCTGAAGTTCGGCGACTTCGGCGGCGAAGCGCTTCACGTCGCCTTCGGTGGAGACGTCGGCCAGGTGGGTGGTGATGCGCAGCCCCTGCGGCAGACGGTCGACCTCGCACAATCGTTTGGTTTCGGCCATGGCCGGCGCCGACACGTCGCACAGGGCGACGTTGCAGCCTTCAGCCACGAGCTGGCGCGCCAGTTCGCGGCCCATTCCCGTGCCGCCCCCGGTGATGACGGCGATCCTGCCGACCAGATCCTTCATATCGTCTTCCCCTCGTACTCGACTCTTGTCGCGGCATGGGCGCCACACCTATCCTCGTAACACAATGATGCTCGAAACGCTGCTGCCGCTCGGCAAGGTCGATCCTGGTCTACGCGCGCCGGAAACGCCGCTCGACCTCGCAAGCATCGGCCGCGATGCGCGCCTGCTCGAGGAGCTCGGCTATCACGGTCTGGTCGTCGAAGAGACCAAGGACGATCCTTTCATCATCATGGCGCTGGCTGCCCAGGCGACTACCGAATTGAGGCTGGGAACGTCGGTCGCCATCGCCTTTCCGCGCAGTCCGGCCGTGACGGCGATGAGCGCTTGGACCCTGCAGAAACTGTCACGCGGTCGCTTCACCCTAGGGCTGGGCACTCAGGTCAAAGCGCACATCGAACGCCGGTTCGGTATGTCGTGGTCTCCGGCCGGCCCGTGGATGCGCGAGTACGTGCGCGCCGTGCGCGCGATCTGGGACTGCTGGCAGAACGGCACGACGCTCGATGTCAAGGGATCGCACTACAGCATCAATCTGATGGTGCCACTGTTCAATCCCGGACCGATCGAGCATCCCGGGATCCCGATCCAGATCGCCGCCGTCAATGCGGTGATGTCGCAGGTCGCCGGCGAGGTCGCCGATGGACTGCGGCCCCATCCCGTCTGCACGCCGTCCTACATCGAACAGGTCATGCTGCCGGCGGTGCGCGCCGGCGCCGCCAAGTCTGGCCGCTCACTGGCAGGCTTCCAAGTCTGCATGAAACCCTTGGTCGCGGCGGCCGCCACCGAGGCCGAGTTGGTGCCCAAGGTGCACGACGTGCGGGCTCGCATAGCCTTCTATGCGTCGACGCCGCAATATCGCGCCGCCTTCGTCCACCATGGGCTGACCGATCTTGCCGACAAGCTGAAGCTCCTGTCGCGCGCCCAGCGCTGGGAGGAGATGCCGCAGCATATCAGCGACGAGGTCCTGCATACCTACGTCACCATGGGTACCTACGACACCATCGCCGACAGGCTATGCGAGCGTTATGGCGACGCCGTCACCCACTGCGAGTTCTCGATTCCGGTCAAGGATGCCGACGACAAGAACCGCTTGCGTGCCCTCGCTGCGTCGATCCAGTCGCGCAGCCTCGACAAGGTGCAGCGCAAGATTAGCGGTTGACCGCTTTCCTTTGCGAAGCACGAGGCGGAATCTCGAAACAAACCGCAACAGTCAGTAACGCTTGGAAGGAATTCGTCATTACCGCTAGCGGCGGATGTCGATCAGTGTCGTCGAGTTCACGACGGCGAGGCCGATATATCCGTCAACGGCGCCCTTCTTGCTGTCTTTGCCATGACCTCGGCAAACATGACAGTCTACGCAACGCTTGGTCCGGTCGCTCGCGGTGCGGGCATCTCGGAGATCGAGGTCGGTCTGATCTTTGCCACCT
This sequence comes from Alphaproteobacteria bacterium, assembly GCA_016870055.1. Classification (GTDB taxonomy): domain Bacteria; phylum Pseudomonadota; class Alphaproteobacteria; order Reyranellales; family Reyranellaceae; genus Reyranella. The sequence continues at coordinate 2,960 of VGCQ01000485.1, forward strand.
CGGGCTTGCTGTTCTCTCTCACGTCGTCGGCATGGGGACGCGCTGCCGACCGTCACGGCGGGCAGCTCGTGATCTTCATTGGCCTTTTGGGAACCGCCTTGTCGTCGTTGATCTTCGCCGGCCTGTTCGACTCGTGGCGAGATATCATTGGCGCAGTGAATCTGTTTGCAGCTTTTCTGCTTGCGCGCATTCTCTACGGGCTCTTGGCTGGCGGCGTGCAGCCAGCTGCAACGGCTTGGGTAGTCCAGACGGCGAGTGACCCGAATCGAG
>VGCQ01000486.1 GCA_016870055.1 Alphaproteobacteria bacterium
CCTTCTGGAGTACGGATTGATGCTCGGCCGTCGGGATATTCTTCCGCTTGGCCTCGGCATGCTTCAGCGTCTCGACGCTCTTGCGGGCCTTGGCTGCTTTCATTTTCGCGGACATCTTCGCGGCCATGGCTATGCGTCTCCGCCTTGCGGCGCAGCCGAAACAGGCTCGGCCTCGGGCGGAACGGTCGTCACGGCGTCTGCCGACTTGGCCGGTGCCGATGCGGCTGCCACGATCATCTTGTCGAAATCGGACTCCACCTTGGCCTCGAAATCGGCCGCGATCTGGTAGACCTCGGTGAACTCGGCGAAACCCCAGCGGCCGTAGGTCTTGAGCTGGTTCACGCCCGGCACCCAATAGGTCTCCATCGTCGATTTCTTCTCCTTCGCATCCTCGCGCCGATAGCCCTTGATCTCGACCACGAGATGCAGCGGGTCGTCCTCGCCGTGTCCGTCATCGACAAGAACAATGAAGTCCGGTCGGTATTTGCGCACTTCCGAGCCGTAGCGGTAGGGCACCTCGAAGCCGAGATTGTGGTTCTTCACATAGGCCCGCACCTTCGCGTGCTTCTCGGCCACGCGGCAGAACTCCGGCTCCCAATCGCTGTCGAGGACGACCCAATTGATGTGGCAGCGGTCGGGGCTCGTCTCCCAGCGCCACTCGCGCGAGGTGTTGAAGCGCACGTGCTTCGTCGAGCCGGTGGGGTTGTAGGGATCGAGCAGCGCCTTGATCGGCCGCTGCCCGACAAAGGCGCTGGTGATGCCGGCGGTGATGCGATTGCAGGCCATGTCCGCCAGCTCCTGATACATGAGCTGTGCCGGATAGGTGCCGCCCTTGCAAACGAGGCACGTATCCAGCCACCCCTTCGTGATGCGCTTTAGCTGGCCGAATAGGTGCAGCTTCGGCTCTTCGCCCGGATCGCGCCACTTCGTGTAAAGCAATCGCTGCGTTACGTGGAAAAGCAGCGTCGAGGGGCGCATGTCGCCGAGGTGCTTCAGGTTGAGATCGACGCCTTCGCCTATGATGCCCGAGTTCCGCGTGATCGAGGGCCCGACCAAATCCGGGCTCAGTTCGAGCATCGAATCGGCATTGAACTTTGCGGTGAGCCGTTCCTCCGGCAGCTCGACGCGATAGCCTTCGACGCGGGGGAAGCGGATTTCGAGCGCATCGCGCTCCGGGCGCACCGCCCTCACCTGGATCGTCTCGCGCGGCGGCTGCGGCGGCGCGATCACTGGCTTGGCGGTGAAGTCGAACGGGATGCCGAAGATGTCGGCATATTCGACGTTGAACAGGGCGTCGTCGTTCAAGTCGTAGGACTGCCGGCGCAACGCACGGCCGATCACCTGCTCGCACAGAAGCTGCGTGCCGAACGCGCGGATGCCGAGGATGTGCGTGACGGTGTTCGCGTCCCAACCCTCGGTCAGCATCGACACGGAGACGACGCAGCGGATCGCCCCGCCGAGCGTGCCCGGCTTGCCGACCGTGTTCATGGCCTCGCGCAGCAGCTCGTGATCGGAAATGTTGTCGGCGGCATGCGGATCGCCGGTGCGCTCGATCTTCTCGCGGCGGAAGCGCTCGATCTCGTCCGCGGCCATCGCACGGAACTTGTCGTCCAGTGCGTCGCCGGCTTCGAGCTGTTCGCTGTCGATCAAGAGAGTGTTGGGCCGGGCCAGCGCATTGCCGGTCGTCACGTCAAAATTTTGGAAGAGGGCGAGGCGCCCATGCTCCAGGGTGGCGGTGCCGTCGTCGTGCGTCCGGTGGAAGCCCGAGACGTAGTCATAGACGAGCTTCGAGATCGCCGTGTTCTGGCAGACGATGATGAAGCAGGGCGGCACCTCGATGCCCTTCTGCCTCCACAGCTCGAATGTCTTTTCGTAGTGGCCGTAGAGCGCTTGGAGGGCCGTTTGCAAGCGTGTCGGCAGTTTGAGCGGGTCGAGGTCTTCGCCCTGGCCGCGGCCCTTCTTCGGCATGTCCTTGCGGATGTTCTCCCAGAGGTTTCGATAGACCGGCATCTCGTCGCCGGGAATGTTCTCGGCCACCGGCACGCGCGGCAGCTTGACGATGCCGCACTCGATTGCGTCCATGAGCGAGAAATCGCTCATCGTCCACGGGAACAGCGTGCCCTCGGCATAGCCCGAGCCGCGCAGGAAGAACGGCGTGGCCGAGAGATCGATCACGCGCGCGAGCCCGAGCTTGCGGTTCACGATCTCGAGCCCCGAAATCCAAACGCGCGCCTTTTCGTTATTCTTCTCCGCCTCCTTCTTGTCGTCGCCCTTCAGGTCTTCTTCGTCGGCGTCATCGTCGTCATCGTCGCCACGCGGCTTCTCGCGATAGCAGTGATGCGCCTCGTCATTGAGTACGAGGATGTTCTTGAGGCCCATGAGGTCCGGCATGACGCGCTGAAGCATCTGGCCGTCGGTCTCCAACGTCTGCAGCTCCTCGCCGCGTCCTTGCAGCAGCGCGCGTCCGCCCTTCGAGAGATCGATGCGCTCGCGCCGCTTGAACGCGTGGAAATTGGTGATCACGATCTTGGCGCGGTGCACTTCGTCCAGCAGATCGCCAGGCACCAGTTCGCGGCTGGCGTAGTAGCTGTCGGGATCGTTGGGTTGGAGCACGCGCAGCCGATCCTTGATCGTGAGGCCGGGCGCCACGACCAGGAACCCGCGGGTGAAGCGGCTGCTGCCCGGCCGGCGGACGGCGTTGATGGTCTGCCACGCGATGAGCATGGCCATGACCGTCGTCTTGCCGGCGCCGGTCGCGAGCTTCAGCGCGAGGCGCGATAGTTCCGGGTTGGCATCTTTGTTCGCCGCGGCGAGGTGATCGAGGATGCGCTTGCCGGCCTTGGTCTGCGGCGCCACCTCGGTCAGCCAGATCGCGGTCTCGACAGCTTCGATTTGGCAGAAGAACGGGCGTACGTCGCTGAAGTTGTGCTGCCGCCAATGCTGGAGCAGCCGCGCCGTCTCCGGCGTCACCTGCCAATCGTTCGGGTTCGGCAGCGCGCGCCACGCCTCCACATGGCCGCGCACCTCGTTGATGATCGAGGTCGGGTCGTATTGCTGTTCCTTGCTCGAAAGACCCTTGCCCTCGTCGAAAATGAAGCCTTCCTGCTTGGCGGACGCCTTGCGCTTCTTCGGCTTCGGGATCGGCGTGATGAACTTCGCCCTGCGGCGGAAGCCTTCAACTTTCTGCGTCGGCTGGTTGTCATCGTCCAGCTCCCAATGCCT
>VGCQ01000487.1 GCA_016870055.1 Alphaproteobacteria bacterium
CTGGCGGAGCTACGAATGCGGGTCTTGGAGGGGACGGCCGAAGCCGCCCTGACTGGTGCCCCGAAAACTTCTGGAATACTGAAAGCAAAGGTGTCCGGGTACAAGAGTTAGCGCGGTCCTGGGCGGACATGCGGGCGACGGTGTCGAAGGGTGTCGACGGTTATAAGGCTGCGTTTGAGGCCCAACGTGCCGCAGACATCGCCAAAATCCGCCCGGCTGACGCCAACGGCTACAAGATCAGTCTGCCCAAGGCGTTCGAGGGCAAGATGCAGATCCATGTGGGCCAGATCGACGCCACCAAGCTTGATCCGAAAATCCAGCATTATGCGCTGGACGCCAAGGATCCGTTGCTTAGCTGGTGGAAAGAAACGGCGTTCAAGCAGGGGCTCGGCCAGGAAGCTTTTGAAGAGGGGCTCGGCGCGTTTGCCGTGTCTATGGATGCGCGCCGGCCTGACTATGCCGCTGAGCTGAAGCTCCTCGGCGACAACGGCAAAGTCCGCATCGACGCGGCCAGGGCGTGGCTGAAGGGAAACACCACGGAGACGACGTTCAAGCTGTTTGAGCGTGCCGCTTCGACCGCTGCTGGCGTCGCTGCGATCGAGGAGCTGATCCAAAAGGCGGGCGGCCCGCGTCTCTCGGACAGCCCGCCGCCGGCGACGCCGATCGAGGAAAACTTTACGGCCGAACAACTGAGGCAAATGCAGGGCGACCCGCGTTACTGGGACGCCGGGCGTCGCGACGAGGCGTTTGTGGCAAAGGTGCGCGCGGGCTGGGCAAAGCTTAAGCCCGGCACGCAAAAAGCGGGCGCCAACAAAGGCACCAAGGCCGCCTAAACCTGGGTGCGTTTTAAGGGCTGTCGTCTGGGGGCAAGTTCGCTTCCGCACGACGGCCCCTTTGTTTTCGTCAGCCGGCCCGCAAGGCTTACCGGCATTCCGAAGGCGAGGGCTTACCGGATCGCGAATCCCGTAACCCCTCTGTTCGGAGTATCCGGCAATGACCGGCGAAATCGAAAACAGCTTTATCAGCGAGTACGATGCTGCGGTCCATCAGGCGTATCAGCGCCAGGGCTCGATGCTGCGCGGCAGCTGCCGCACCAAGCCGATGGTGGTCGGCAACAAGCTCATCTGGCAGAAAACTGGCAAGGGCACGGCGTCCTCGAAGGGCCGCCATGCGCTCGTCCCGACCATGAACGTGTCGCATGATCCGGTCGAGGTCACCCTCACCGATCACTATGCGGCCGATTGGGTCGACCGCTTCGACCTGCTCAAGACGAATATCGACGAGATGCAGGTTCAGGCGAACGCCGGCGCTTGGGCTTTGGGCCGCAAGACCGACGACCTGGTCATCGCTGCTGCGACCAAGGCCTCCGCCGACATCGCGCACGACTCGACGGGCATGACGCTCGCCAAGTCGCTGCAGGTTGTCCAGCACTTCATGGACAATGATGTGCCGTTCGACGGGCAGATCTACGCCATCCTGCCGCCGCGTGGCTGGACGGATCTGATGCAGCTCAAAGAGTTCGCATCGGCGGATTACATCGAGAAAAAGCCCTTTACTGATGGCCCCGCCTATCGCTGGAAGGACTGGAACGGCATCAACTGGATGTTCCACACCGGCGTAGTCCAGACGGACTCAACCTGGGCCTGCCTTGCCTGGCATCAAACGGCGATAGGCCACGCCATCGGCGAGGATGTCCAGACCGTGGTCTCTTACGAGAACACGCGCGCCTCGTGGTTCGTTAATAGCCATATGTCGCAGGATGCCAAGCGCATCGACGACACTGGCGTTTGCCACTTCGAGATCCAGTAAGCCAACGGGCGGGGGCCGATGGCTCCCACCCACCTGGACCTCGAAAACCGGAGAAACTGACAATGGCTTTCGTTCTGAAAAACCTCAAGTTGTTGGCGTCGGTGGGCGACACCAACCTCTACACCTACAACACCGACGACAGTGCCGCGACCGTCGACACGGCTAATTATTTCGTCGAGGCGGTTGACTTCCTCAAGGTCGGCGACATTATCATACGCAAAACCGGCACGCTCGACTCCGCGTCCGGTTTGCTGACGGCGATGACAGCGGGCGGCTTCCACTTCATCAACGCTCGCTCGGACACGGCTGTTGACGTTACGGATGCCCTCGCGTTCGTGGTGACCGACACCGACTAAGCGAGCCGAGGCGGCGGCTCCGGCTTGCACCCCCGGAGCCGCCTTTCTTTCTGAGGAAACCATGGCGCTTGCGAACAAAACTGACAGCTTCACTGGCACCGGCAACGGCTCGGCCACCAAGGTCGGCAAGGGCTATTTCGGTTTCAGCTATGGCACCGGATCCAGCCCGGTCGGCACGTTGCTCTGCGAAATCTCGTTCGACGACGGCTCGACCTATCAGACCCTTAAGGTGCCGGGAGGCACATCCGATGCTTCTATGAACGCGGCCGGGGTTTTACGTCTCTTTAATCCGATGGAGGGGGCAATCGCGCGTACCCGCTGCTCGGCCTACACCTCGGGCACGCTGGTCGGCGGCATCCACCAATAGCGGGTGCGTTTTAGCCTTTGAGCCCCCGGAATATCACCGGGTATGGCTGACAAATTTGAACTTTGCACCGCCGCCTTTACGCTCCTCGGCGCCAACAGCATCGAGAGCTTCGAGGACGGCACGACCGAGAGCGACATCGCCGCCTCGCTCTACCCCCTCGTTGCCAAGCGCAGCCTGGCTGCCTATCCGTGGCGCTGGGCTAAAACCGAGAAAGATCTCGGCGCGGCGCTCGATGAGGATAGCCTCAATGGGTACGAGTACGTTTTCCAAAAGCCGAACGACCCGTTGATCCTGCGCGAATTGGGCGTGTTCATTACAGGTACCGATCAACCCGTGCCCTACGACATCCTGCGTAACAAGATTTTTGCCAACGAGAATCAGGATCTGGTCCTGCGCTATCTCTACTACGTCGATGAAGAAGAGTGGCCTGACTACTTCTCGGGCGCCTTGATCTTTGAGCTGGGCGGCACCTTTGCGATTGCACTTGAAAAGGCCGATCGCGGCCTTTCTCTAATCGACGCCGCCGCCAAGCTTCACTGGCCGCAGGCGCACACCGCTAACGCCCAAGGTGCAACCACCCGCAAGTTCCGCTCGCGGCTTCTTGGTCTGCGCATCTAATGGCCCGGCGCACCGTCACGACCGGCTTCACGGCGGGCGAAGTCGACCCGCAGCTGCACGCGCGCTATG
>VGCQ01000488.1 GCA_016870055.1 Alphaproteobacteria bacterium
AGCCAAGCCACGTCACGCGGATCGCCGTCGAAGAAGAACATCGCCGCGCGCACCGGCTTGAGGTCGCTGGAGAAATCAACCAGCTTCTGCGCGTTCAGGGCCGTGCCGTCGACCGACTCGCCGCCGTAGCCCGTGCCGGGCGCCGTGGCGATGATCGCATGCAGGTCGCCGTCCCGGGTCGCTGCGAGCACAGACAGCCAAGCGCCGTAGGACTGCCCGGCGAGCACGATGCGCCTGTAGCCCTCCGTCCGCAGCCGGGCGATCTCGGCATGAACGGCGGCGATGGCCGAGGATTCGTTGTCGGCCGCCCATTTGCGATTGAGCTTGAAGAGGTCCCAGCCGGCGCCATGGAATTTGCGGACATAAGCGGGTGGCGCAAGGTGAAAGCTGTCACCGGCAGCACCACGCCCATCGACCTCGACCCCACGGCCCTGATTGTAGAGCAGGGCCCCGTGCGTGGCGGCAGGCCCGCGGATGGCGAGGTCCGGGTAGGCGGTATCGCGCCAGAAGTACTCCTGGGCAGTGCCCGTCGACGGCGATGTCGCGAACAATGCCAATGCTATGAAGACCCTGAACCGCATAGTCCCCCCAGAGCCAATATGAGGAAATCTACCGGCTACAGCCAGAGCGGGCAATACACCTATCTCTGTCGTCGCACGACCATCTCGAGCGGCTTGCCGCTGTCGGGTGTCCAGGTGGCGGTCACGGTACCGTCCGGCAGGGCACGGAAACTGCGTGTTCCCGCCGACTCACGGAAGACCAGCGCATCTCCCTCAAGGCGAGCTGTGACGTTGCGCGAGAATGGCTTGCTGTCTGTGCCGGGTCGCGGTGCACCGGCGTAAAAGGCGGTGACGGTGCCGTCCGAATGGAAACCCGTGAGGGCCAGTAGCCGCGCCGCACCGTCCTCGTAGTCGCCGTACCAAGAGCCGGCGAGGCTGGCGAGCTGGCGCGGCACCTCCGGCCCGGGAGTGGCGGTGACCAAGTTCCGCGGCCGCGGGATGTCGGCTCCTGACGCGGCGCCCGTGGTCTGATCGCAGTTGTGGGCGCCGGCCGTCAGTGTCTCCGCTGCCACGAAGCGGACGATGCATTCGCCGTAGCGCCGGGTGAAGCGCCCAGTGCTAGCAGCGCCGTGGCCTCAGAAATCGGCGGGTTTGTCGACGACAACGAAGGGTGCGCCCCCTTTCGACAGGGCGCGTTGGCTGCGTTCGCCCCGTCCGCCGGGCACGTTCTCGCGCGGGTCGCCGTTGCACAGGAAGAGCATGACACGAGCTTGGCGGACATCGCCGAGCATATCCGCCAGCTCCTGGGCGCTCTGCCCCATGGTGCCGATATTGGTGTCGCCGTAGCCGCCGGGTGCGGTGGAGATCGCGGCAAAGACGTCGGGTGACTTGCCAGCGACGGAGACCGCGAACCACGCTCCGTGCGACTGTCCGGTGAGGACGATCTTGCGATAGCCGGCCGCCTTCAGCTCGCGCACCGCCTTAAGAATTTCCTGGGTGCTGTCATAGAGGCGGTCCTGGGTGTTGCTGCGGTTGTGTCGCAGGATCTCCCAGCCATCGAGCCGAAGCAGCTGGGCATAGGACGGCAGCGCGTGGTGGTAGCTATCCTTGTTGGCGGCAATGCCGTGCATGTAGAGCACTACGCCCTTGGCCTGTGCCGGCCCGAGCCGCTTCTGATCCGGGTAACCATCGGCGATCCAGAAGGCCTCGCCATTCGGCCCCTGCGCCACGGCCGGCGTCGCGGCGATCAGTGAGGCGAGAACCGCAAGAAGCAGCAGGCGAATCATCCTTCCTCCGGCTGCCATCATGCCAGAGAGCGGCCGGACCTCAGTGACCGCGGTCACCGCCCGGCCTGTCCTGCCCCTGCCGTTCCGGGCCGGTGGTCAGATGCGTGATGGCCTTATCCACGCTCATGACGTCAAGCTTCGGATCCAGGCGCGAGGCTCTGTCGTCGAAGACGCTGCGATAGGACGAGCAGGAACGGCAATTGGCGCCGAAACGGCCACGCATCTGTTCTTCGATCAGACCGCGATAGACGGGATTGTCCCAGGACAGGATCCGGTCGAGTGGCGATGAGCCGAGCTGGCCGATGCGTAGCGAGCCATCGGTGTCGCGGCAAGCACAAGCATGCACAGTGCCGTCCGCCTTGATCTGCACCTCCCCAAAGAGCTTGGTGCACGCGCCGCGCATGTAGAGGTGCCGCCCATCGGTCAGGGCGATGCCAAGCGGTGCCACGTCGGCATTCTTGATGACGCCGCCCCAGTTGTCATACTCCTCCGATTCGTCGAAATGGGTGCCCTGCCGGAGCAGCAGCCGTTGCAGCGTTTCGACAAGCGGTGTCGGCTGCTGGAGGAAGGGTCGGCCTGTGCGGATGGTTCGCGCGTTGAAGTGAAGTCCTCCTGCCGGATTCCAGCGCGCTGTCACGTCGAGCAGGGTCTGCAGGTTGCGCAGCAGCCGATGGAATTGCTTGGCCGGCTTCCGTGTAGTCAGGACGAAGGAGTCTTCGTCGAAGCCGTAGAGGCTGATGCTGAGCGAGTGGAGCTTGGACAGTCGCGTGAGGTGATGGATGTCTTCCTCGTCCGCGAGAATGAAGTTCGAAAAGAAGCCGTAGCCGCGAATCTGCGGCTCGCTTTCGAGAAGATCGAGTTTCGCAAACAGCGTCGGATCAGCGAAGACCTCGCCAAGTGACGGCGTCAGGTAGACAAAGTCAAAGCCCATGTCGACAACTTGGCCGAGTGTGCTGCGGAACAGATCAAGCTTCATCAGCTGCTCAGAACCGGCCCGGTCATAGGCGCAGAATCGGCATGCGAGATTGCAGCGGCCGGATGTCTCCATGTAGATAGCGCGTCGCGGGTGCGGCGCGTAGGTGCGTCCGCGCAGGCGTCCGCGCGTGATGGCCAGCCAATTGCCCAGGGACCGGCGGACCTCGTGAAGCGTGAGCATGCGGGACCTGTGAAGGGAACCGTCCTTACCTAAGCCAAACGCCAAGGGTTGGCGAGAGGAATGATTGACCACTCCCGGCGCAGCCCGATCACCTCCTGGTTTCGAAGCGCTGCGCGCACTCGACCAGCCAGAAACGGATTGCGGCCTCGGTCGCACTGTCGACGGCACGCAACATCTCGCGCTCGACCTCGCCGGCCCGCTGCTGAGCCTGCGCCGCGATGCGGCGACCCTTGGGAGTGAGCTTCAGCCAGATAATGCGGCCGTGGGTG
>VGCQ01000489.1 GCA_016870055.1 Alphaproteobacteria bacterium
TGACGGCGGTTCGAGTCATCTGTCCGCCGAGCATCGGCAGCATGATCGTCAGGGTGAAAAGGCGGTCCAGGCGCTACGCCTGACGCGCTCGTTCGTACCAGCGCGACATCAGCTCGATGGCGAGCCACGTCACGACAGAGCAGCCGAGCAAGGCGTTTAGTGCGGTCACCCAGCCGACTTGATCGACGATCACGGCGAACAGTGCCGGCGAGAAGGCGTTGACCAGCAGGATCGGCGTCGCGATCAGGCCCAGCACCGCGCCATAGCCTTCAGTGCCGAACAGGGCGAGCGGCACGGCGCCCCGCACGATCGTGACAACGCCTTGGGAGGCGCCGAGCAGCAGCGTGAAGGCGACCAACAGCCACAGCTCGCCGCGGGCCAGCATCAGGACTACCAGAGCCGGAGGCAGCACACCGAGCGCAATGCGCGCCACCGTCATGGCCTTGAGGTTCTTGGCGAAGAAAATCTCGACCAGCCGCCCACCGAACTGACCATGGCCTTTCAGCGAGGCGACCCACACCGCCGTGGCGCCGGCCAGCCCGGCTGCCTCGAGGAGCGGTACGAGCTGTAGCGAGACCACGCCGAACACGAAGCCATTCAACGACATGATGAGGGCGAACAATGCGATGCCGATCACGCGACGCCGGCCCTGCAGAGTAGGCCCCTCGGGTGATCGCACCGCAGGCTTGGTCTCGGTTCTGATCGCCGGGGAGTCGGTTGCCGCCTCCCGCCGCGACAAGCCCAGCCAGTTGAGCGGCAAGCAGACCGCCAGGTTGACCACGGCAAAGATCATCAGCGTGCCGCGCCAACCGTAGGCGGTATCGAGGTAGTGGCCGATCACCCAAAATACGGTCGAGGCGTAGGCGCCATAGAGCGTGAGGTAGGAGATGGCGGCCCGGCCGCGGCTGGGCACGGCCTGCACCAGGGCGGCAAAGGCTGCGTCATAGAGGCAGCAGCGCATGCCCACACCGATCACCGCCCAGGCGACGAAGTAGCCCACCAGATCGCCCACCTGCGAGAGGCCGAGCAAACCGGCCGAGACGATCACCGTGCCGATCGACATCACGGCGCGGGCGCCGAGACGGTCGATCTGTCGCCCAACCCAGGTCGACATGACACCCATAACGACCAAGGACACGCTGAAGCCCAAGAAGATCGAGCTGATCGCCCAGCCGGTGTCGGCGGCGATCGGCTTGGCCAGGACGCCCAAGCAGTAGTAGCTGGTGCCCCATGCCGTGATCTGGGTGATGCCCAGTGCATTGACCGAGCGGATCAGTGGATCGTCGGCCCAGCGTCGCAACGCGCCGCTCATCGATGTCGCTCCGGAATCTCCGTCAAGTCGCGGAAGATGCGTTTGCCGAGCTTCTGTCCAGTCGTGACCATGTCGTCGGCTCCGGACGACGGCCCGCCGATCCTCAGCACCGCGTCGCACTTGGCGACCAGTTCGCGTGCGACGGGGTGGAAGATTTCGTTGAACACCACATCGCCGATTCGCGCGGACCCGGCGTGCTTGAGCAACGGTAGGGCGAACCACTCTCCCAGCACAGGCAAGTGGCCGCGGCGGAACACTGCCAAGGCCATATCCTCCATCGCGTCGACATTGCGTTGTATCAGGATCGGATCGTCATTGGTGCCGGAGCGATAAGGCCCTGCTACCAGGATCATCATCTGCCCGCTCATGACGGCACCTCTAGCAGCTCGTGCGCCACCAGATCGGGCGCGGAGATGATGCAATTGTGGCCCGCCTCGATCGGCCGGTAGCGGATGTGCGGCATCGCCTGGACTTTTTCGTGCATGCCGGCCGACACCGGATAGCGTGGCCTGGTGCAGGCGATATAGGTGATCGGCCGGCCGTTGCCGGCGGGATGATCGAGGCGGATCGGTTTGGTATAGCAGGCGAGCGGATGCGGCGTGAGCTGGCGGTGCGTCCAGGCGGCGAGCTCGGGATCGTCGATGATCAGGCTGCCGGGTGGCGCGAAGGGCAGCACCTCGGTGCCGTTCACGACCTGCACCAGTCTCTGGCGCTTGGCCACGATATCGCGCGGGATTCGGCCGAAGATCGACTGCCCGTTTTGGGCGATGCCGCCATCGATGATTACCAGATGGGCGATGCGGTCTGGGATTCGGTCGGTGACCAGACTCGCGATCAGGCTGCCGAAGCTATGGCCGACCAGCACGACATCGCGCAGATCATCGCGTTGCAAGGTGGCGACGGTGTCGTCCAGGAAGGCGTCGTTGTCGAGGGCGGGCGACAGTTCCGCCGCCCGCTCGCCGACGCCCGGGAAAGCAAGCGCGCGCGCCATGTGGCCGGCGGCGGTCAGCCGCGCCAGCACGAATTGCCAAGACCAGGCGCCCATCCAAGCGCCGGGCAGGCAGACAAAGGTGCGTTTCATTGCCCTGGTCTTAGCACATCCCGCGGTCGGCCGACCGCCGCGCTTCGCATCGATGCCATGGGTTCGGCGTGGGGCGGCGGGCCGGCACGGTGACACACCGCTGCGTCGCGTCGACACTCATCGTCGCGGCGGTGACTGGCCGCGTTCCGCGGGCTTGCATGGTCTATCGACAAGCTGCCGGACTGCGAACAGGCTGATCGTCACATCGCGGCGAGATCGGCAAGTGCCGCCGCAATCATGCGCGTGCCGGTCGCCATCAGCAGGACATCGCTTACAACCCGTACGTACTGGTAGCCCGCGGGCGCTGGCGTGAGCTGCGCCAGCAACGTGGCGGGCAGCGGATAGAAGACGATGTTGCCGGGCAGCGGTTGGCCGATTGTCCAGGCTTTCTTGGCTTGGCCAGGCGGCAGGCAGCCGTTGTTCTTCTTGGCGAGGCCCGGCGGGCAGTTCCCGGTGGCGAACTCGTTGCGATAGTAGGCATAGACGGCGGTGCGGTCGCGGTCGGCGATTGCGATGTTGCCGGGCGTCTGGCTTTGGTTGCCGCGAGAGCCGGCTGCACCCTGAACTTGACCCTGCCCCTGGCTCTGTCCCGGCGTATTGCCGTCGCTCTGGCCCTTGCCATGCGCGGCCTTGTCGGGCGGGCCACCGCGGCCGGGTTTGTCGTCCTTCTGCGCCACGATCGGTTGGGCAAACACGAGGACGAAAAGTGCGACAATGGCAAAGAGTCGTCTCAAAGCGAGCCTCCAGCGCGGCGCTGCGAGTGGACGCTGGAATTGTGGCGCAGCCGAGGCCGAGCCGTGTGATATGTGGTAGAG
>VGCQ01000490.1 GCA_016870055.1 Alphaproteobacteria bacterium
CCCCTCCGACTCTCGTTTCGGGGAAAGTGCTCTAGCAAGGCGAAGATCCGGCTGCGCGTGTTGTTGCCAGCCGTCGAAAACTCGATTGGCGGCGCGGCTTACCGTCCGCTCGATGTTTATCGCGCCCGCAGTGGCACCACGGTGGAAATCGGACATACTGATTCGGAAGGTCGGCTGATCTTGGCCGATGCTTTGGCGGCTGCCTGCGAGGAAAAGCCCGACCTGCTGATCGACCTCGGGACGCTGACCAGCGCGGCGCGGACTGCGCTGGGGCCGGAGCTGCCGGCGTTCTATACCGACGACGAGGATCTCGCCGCCGACGTGGCGCGCCATGCCGCCATGGAGAGCGACCCCGTTTGGCGCCTGCCGCTCTGGCCGCCTTACAAGGCAATGCTCGATTCCAAGCTGGCCGACATCAACAATGATGCCCCACCGAACTTTGCCGGGTCGATCACTTGTGCGTTGTTCTTGCAGCGCTTCGTCGATCCGGCAGTGCGTTGGCTGCATTTTGACATCTTTGCCTGGAACCCGGGTTCCAGGCCCGGCCGACCGGAAGGCGGCGAGTGCCAGGTAGCACGAGCGCTCAATGCAATGCTGGCCGAGCGCTACGGCTAGACCACGCCAGACTCAGCTTGAATCGGTTGAACCCGACATGCCTGCACCTGTGGCCTACGCGTCGGTCTTGGCTCGCTGCCAAAGGGCCTCCATCTCCGGGAGCGAGGCGCCGGCTGGTGTGCGGCCCTGTTCGGCGAGGCGGCGCTCGATGTAGCGGAAGCGGCGCTCGAACTTGTCGTTGGTCGAACGCAAGGCCGCCTCGGGGTCGACATTGCAGTGGCGGGCGAGGTTGGCGACGGCGAACAGCACATCGCCCAGTTCGTCGACGAGCCGGACCTGCTCGACGGCGTTGGCGGCGAGTTCGCGTCGTAGCTCCGCCAGCTCTTCCTCGATCTTGTCGATTACCGGGCCGGCCTGCGTCCAGTCGAAGCCGACGCGTGCTGCCCTTTTCTGCAGTTTTTCGGCCCGCATGAGGGCGGGGAGGGCTCGGGCAATACCGTCGAGGGTACCGGCCAAGCCTTCGTCGGCTTGCCTCGTGGCTCGTTCGGCAGCCTTGCGAGCCTCCCAGGCGGCGGTTTGGGCGTCAGCGGTGGCCACAGTTGCGTCGCCGAAGACGTGGGGATGGCGGTCGATCATCTTGTCGGCAATCGACCTGGCAATGTCGTCAAAGCCAAAGGCACCGACCTCCTTGGCCATTTGCGCGTGGTAGACGACCTGCAACAGCAGATCGCCGAGTTCCTCCTTGAGCGATGGCATGTCGTGTCGGTCGATGGCGTCGGCGACCTCGTAGGCTTCCTCGATCGTATAAGGGGCGATGGTGCGAAACGTCTGCTCGATGTCCCACGGGCAGCCGTGCTTGCGGTCGCGCAGCCATGCCATGACCGCCAGCAGACGGGCCACCGGCTCGCGGGGCAGCGCGGCTGGCGTTGGACGGTCGGACGCCATGATGATCTTCTCCTCGGTCGGTCGGCTAGCGTTTATCGTATAATATATATTATGACAAATTTATAAATATTAATATTATCAATAGAATATCAAGTAAATCTAATACTTTCTTTTAATAAAGACATCAGCTTGATCCCGCGGCTGGCGTCGCTTGATGGCACACCCAGGGTCAACAGGACGCCCTCCTTCGGATTGCCAGGTCGCAACATCACGAGATCAAAGACCGTGCGCGTCTCACTGTCGCCTTGGGACTTCGGCACGTTCTCGTAGACGATCAGGAAGCTGCCGTCGGGAAGTTTGCGGGCCTGTGCTTGCACCGACGGCCGCCGCGCCTGGATCGAGCCTGCCTTGGTGGCCGCATAGTGCTCGGCGTCCTTGACGCCCTCGAAGGCGAAATCGACCCGCCAAATGATCAGCCGATAGCGCTTGTCGCTGCTGTAGGCGACGCCTCGCTCCCAATCCTCGGTCGCCTGCCAGCCCAAGGGCACCGAGATCTCGACGCGAATGGTGCTGAAGAGTATCCGGGCAAACCCTCGTTCGCCGTCGATTGCTATGACCTTGGTGGACACCTGGTTTGGGCCGCCGGCGATCATCGGATCGCCGCGTTGAAAGCTTGCCCCGTTGTCGCTCACACCAAAGTCGCGGAAGGTCAGTCCGCCGGCCTCCAAGCCCTGTCCAAAAGCGGCAGCCGGCAAAATCCAGCCAGCAGCGCCCGCTAGCAGGAACAAGCGGCGACCGGACTCCTTTTGTCCTTTCTCACCTGAAAGGTGAGGATGACCACTTACTAAATTGAATATGATTGATTAATTCCCCTCAAGATCGATCACCAAGCCGTCGTAGCAAGGGCGCACGTGCGGCGGCGTCCGGCGGTCGAGATCAGCATAGTCCATATCGACGTGGAGATTGGTCAAAAAAGCCCGTCTGGGCGCGATCTGCTCGACCCATTCCAGGGCGCGGTCGAGATGAGCATGGGTGGGATGCGGACGGAAGCGCATGGCGTCGACCACCAGCACCTGGACCCCCGTCATGGCGTTCAGGGCCTCCTGCGACAGCGTCACCACGTCATTGGCATAGGCGAACCGGCCGAAGCGGAAGCCGAGCGACGTGGCGATGCCGTGATCCTGCACGAAGGGCTGCACCGGCAAGCCGGCCGCCGCGAAAGGGCCGGCGATTACCCGGTGCCGGTAGATGGGATTGTAGAAGCCGTCCTCGGCCTCGAAGCAGTAGCGAAAGCGATGCAGCAGTATCCGATAGGTGCGCTCGTCGGACCACGCCTCGATCGGCCCCTGGCGCAGCATGTAGGGCCTCATATCGTCGATGCCGTGGACCTGGTCGGCATGCTCGTGAGTCCATAGGACGGCGTCGACCCGTTCGACTCGGGCATCGAGAAGCTGGGCGCGCAGGTCGGGCGAAGTGTCGACAAGGACGGTCTTGCCGCAATCTTCGACCAGGATGGAGCAGCGGCGTCGGCGATTGCGCGGGTCGCTGCGATCGGCCGCCCCCCACTCGCCACCGCCGTCCTTGCCCCCTGCCCTCGGCACGCCGCCCGATGTGCCACAGCCCAGAATGGTTACCCGCACCGAGGACGCTCCGCTTTGGTGAACAGCCGGAAGAAGTTGTCGGTGGTCGCCGTTTCGAGCTCGGCCAGGCTCACTCCCTTGAGCTCAGCTACCTTCGCGGCCGTGTGCGCGACGAAGGCCGGCTC
>VGCQ01000491.1 GCA_016870055.1 Alphaproteobacteria bacterium
TCCCACTCCGACCACACGAGGCTTAGATTCCCGGCATGACAAGCGTCGACACCCCATAGAAGCCCGACCAGGCCGAGCAGCATGTAGCGGATTCCACGCATCAGGACCTCCTGCAACAACGCCACGCATCGAGAGTCTCCCAAGGCTCACCTCTCGACGCAAAGCGTTGGCGTAGGTGGATGCCAAAAATACAATCTACGGTTGTTTCTTGGGTGGCGCGGGCGGCCAAGGGTCGGGTGTGCCGGGCGGCAGCCATGGAGGAAAAGGCACTGAAGGTGGCGGCAAGAAGTGAGGCGGTAGCGGCGGCGGCGGAAGGGGAGGTGGTAGCGGATAGCACTCCCAGGGGAAGCCAGGTGCGACGCGCCACCATCGGCACGGTGGATGCAGACTCGGCCCAGGATCAGGTCTGGTCCCGGGCAGGGGAACACCGGGTCGATATGCGGCGGGCACGGCCATGGTTTCGTCGTCGGGGGGCCACTGTTGCAGTGAGTTCTCCAGATTGGCGTAAGCGTCGGGTGCGTAGTCCGCTAGGCCGATACGGACTGCAGGAACACGATTCTTCGGGACATCGGGCATGCAATGCTCCTCTACACCCGTATCAGCAGCGCTAACCGCAGCCGCTATCGGGCAATCCCCGCAACTTAGTTTGCCAGGCTCGAAAAGTTAATAACTTTATTTATTATTTTGTTATTAAGTTATCGACCGACGGAATTATTGACCCCTTCCAAGATTTTCGCCGCCGCGTCGGCGAAGACCTGACAGCCCAGCACGATGTCGTCGTCCGCCGTATTCTCGGTGAAATGGTGCGAGATGCCGCCGATCGACGGCACGAACATCATGGCGGCGGGCAGACGCTGCGCCAGGATCTGCGCGTCGTGGCCGGCGCCCGACGGCATGCGCATGTGTTGGCCGGGGGCAAGCTTTTGCGCCGCTGCTTCGATGGCAGCCTGCAACGGCTCGGCCATCGGTGCCGGCATGGTGCGGCCGAGATTGACACACTCGACAGCGCAGGGGCCGCGCTGGTTGTGCGTCGCCACGATCTCGCCCACGCACGCCTCCAGGCGTTGCAGCACGGCCGGATCGGCGTCGCGGAACTGCAGGATCATCTCGGCCCTGCCCGGGATGATGGCGGGCGCGCCGGGCTCGACAGACATCTTGCCGACGGTCCAGACGCTGCGCGGGCCGGCGAGTCCAGGGAACCGCTCCATCACGTCGTTGTAGAGCCGCATCAGGGCCGCACCGGCATCCTTGCGGATCGGCATCGGCGTGGTGCCGGCGTGGTTCTGGATGCCGCTGAAGGTCAGGCGATAGGAGTAGATGCCGACGATCGCCGTGACGATACCGATCCGCTTGCCGCTCGCCTCCAGCAGTCCGCCCTGCTCGATATGGGCCTCGAGGTAGCAGCGATAGCGCCCCTCCTCCAGGATCGCACGCGGTGCGCACTCGAGGCCGGCCGCTTTCAGGGCGTCGCGCATCGGCGTGCCCTCGTCGCGATGGCGGGCGTTGTCGATGTCGGTTTCGCTGATCCGCCCGATGAAGCTCTTGGAGCCGATCATGCCGCCCCAATGACCCTCCTCGTCGGCCCACGAGGCGACATCGACCGCAAGCCCGGCGGTCGCCCCATCCTCGGCCAACGCGCGCGCCACCTCCAGCCCGTAGAGCACGCCCATCACGCCGTCGAGCCAGCCGCCGCGCGGCTGAGTGTCGGTGTGAGAGCCGATCAGCAAGCCCGGCCCGGCCTTGAGGCTGCGACCGAGCACGGTGCCGACGCCGTCGATCACCGGCTCGAGCCCCGCCTCCCTCATGCGGCCGGCGAGCCAGTGCCGGCTCTCGACGTCTTGCGGCGACAGATGCGGGCGATGCACGCCGGTCTGGTAGCGGCCGAACTCGGCCATGCGGCGCAGATCGGCCAGCAGGCGATCGCCGTTGATCTTGGGCATGTCGGTGAACCCTCGCGTTGAGACCGCGCCAGCATACACCAGCCGAGCGCTACTTCTGCCGTTGCGACCAGCCGATATAGAGCCCGGCACCGACGATGATGGCGGCGCCCAGCCAGCCCAGCAGGTCGGGAAAGTTGCCGAAGAACAGATAGCCCACCGCGACCGAACCCAGAAGCTGCATGTACTGGAAGGGCGACACGATGTTGGCCGGCGCATGGCTCATGGCGCGGGCCACGCAGTAGTGGCCGAGCGCACCGAGCACGCCGAGGCTGCAGAAGCAGGCGACGTCGCTCAGCGTGTCGGGCGTTCGCCAAATGAACGGCAATGCCAGGATCAGCCCGAAGGCACCGACCAGCGAGCTGTAGGTGGCCGACGTCTCGGGCATGTCGACGTCGGCGATACGCCGCGTCAGCACTTGATACAGCGCATAGCAGGTGGCGCTCGCCACGACGAGCAGCGAGGCCCATTGGAACAGGTCGGTACCCGGCCTTATCACGATGACGACACCGAGAAACCCGATGCCGAGGGCGATCAGCCGGCTGACCGTGGTGCGCTCACCCAGCATCGGCAAAGCAAGCAACGCCACGACCAGCGGCGCAGTCATGCTGATCGATGCAGCCTCGGCGATCGGAATGGAGACGATGGCGACGAAAAAGCACAGGTTGGAGGTGGTGAGCAGCGTCGAACGCAGGAGCTGCGTGCCCAGCCGCTGCGTGCGCAGCATGCCGAAGCCGAAACGAGGCACGAATACCGCGAGCATGAAAAGCATGTGCCCGAAGGTTCGCGCCCAGGAGACCTGCAGCGAATCGTAGCCGCCCTCGCCCAGGAACTTGGCGAAGCCGTTCATGATCGGAAACAGGATGCCCGCTCCGCACATGAAGAGGATGCCGGCCAGGATGCGCTGGCCGTCCGCCGGCTTGCCGTTCAACGCTTGGCAACCCCGCTGAGAGCACGCCACACGCGTTCCGGCGTCGCCGGCATATCGAGTGCTTCGACGCCGGCCGACCGGAGCGCATCGAGAATCGCCGCCATCACCGTCTGGGGCGCGGCGATGCAGCCGGCCTGACCGGAGCCCTTGACGCCGAGTGCATTGGCCGCGGTCGGCCGCTCGATCAGCGCGATGCCGAAGCCCGGCAGGTCGTCGGCCCGTGGCAGGGCGTAGTCCATGAACGAGCCGGACACGAGCTGCCCCGACTTGGCGTCGTAGACCGTGTGCTCCAGCACCGCCTGGCCGATGCCCTGCGCCACGCCGCCCTGCACCTGA
>VGCQ01000492.1 GCA_016870055.1 Alphaproteobacteria bacterium
CGTACCGATCGCGGCCGCATCATGTACCAGCGCTGCGGCTCGTTGTCGGGGCCGGCGATCGGGCTGGCATCGTAGTCGTATTCGGTGATGCCGACGGCATCGGTGTCCCACGGCCCGGTGGTCTTGAAGATCGTGGTCTTGGCGCCGTAGCGCGCGAGCGCGCGCGGCATGCCGGCGGCCATGAAGTCCATATAGCGCGGCAGGCTCTCGGGGCGGCAAAGGTAGCCCTTGTTGAAGCCGACGGCGAGCAGTCGAAAATGGAACGGATTTTTTTCGAGATAGCGGATCACCTCGGTGGTGTTGGCCGGATAGCGTGGCGAGAAAAAGTCGTCGATCACCACGATGCCGTCCATGTTGACGATGGCGTTGGCGAGCTCGAGCTCGCGATAGACCGCTGTGCCGGTGTGCTCGCCGTCGATGTGCAGCCAGCGCACCGTCTTGTGCATCGCCCTGAGGTCGAGCTTGGCCGGCAGATCGGCTGACGATCCCGACAGAGGCACGATGTTGGCAGGCTCGACGCCGACCGAGCGGATGGCGTGATGCACCGCCTCCTCCTCGAGTCGCAGGTCGCATAGGTAGAGCTTCTCGCTGCCCTTGCGGTAGGCCGCCAGCACCGCCGCCGAACGACCGCGCCAGACCCCGATCTCGAGCAGGTCGCCGGTGGTGCCGGCCTGTTGATCGAGCAGCGCACGCCAGACGCAGTAGGACTGGAACATGAACCAGCCTGGAATGATCTCGATCTTTTCCCAACTCAACATCGTCGGCACCCGCCCCCGAGGGCCTAGAGCATGACGAGTCCGGCCGGCATCAGCCGGATTCGTCATGCCCTTTGGAAACACGATCGCCCGTGCGCGCTGATGACATGAGGTGGAACCGGATGCGGTGCCACCTCATGTCATCCCGCTCTAGCTAACAGCGGTTTTTCGACGCTGCAAGCCGGTAGCGCTTGCACCTGCGGCGGCGCTCGGGTAGAGCCCGCTCGCGAGCCCATGGCAACGACAACAGTCGCATACCGCACGACGATCTGCCTTATTTGGGCGCTGGCTCTCTGGCATAGCTGGGAGAGCCGTGGTTTGTTCGTCGATGGCTCGGCCTTCCTGGTGCAGATCGCGCGTCGCGAATGGTTCTTCGATTTCTACGACCCGCGTCTCTTCGCCATGGTCGTCGGCCAGGCGCCGATCATAACCGCCGTCTTCCTCGGCGTCACCGACCTGCATCTTCTCGCTCGGCTGCTGTCACTCGGCCTGTTCGCCCTGCCGACTGCGCTCTACACGCTCGCCCTGGTGCGCGCCAAGGACGATCCGGTGCTGCTCGCCGCGGTGATTGCCGCCATCGGCGTGGTGTTCATGACCACGTCCTTTTTCATCGTCGGCGAATACAACACCGCCTACGCCATCGCCGTCCTGGTCGCGGTCCGCCTGGTGACCGCCGGGCGACTGACCGTGCTCGACGGGCTGTTCTTGGTGGTGATCGGCGTGCTGGCGATCCGCACCTACGAGGCGCTGATCTATCTCGGGCCGCTGCTCAGCGCCATGATCCTGCACGCCGTGTGGCGCGCGCCGCACCGGCCTTGGCTCGCCACTGGTCTGCATCTGCTGTCGGTCGCTGGGTTCATCGCCGGCATGATGGTCGCCGTGCGCTCGTTGATCAGGCCCTATTCGGTCGAGCACCTCGACGAGACCATCGAGACCGCCGCCAACTTCTGGCAGAACCTGCAGTTCGACCTGGCGCTCGCCGCGGTTCTGGTGGTCGTGGTCTGGGGCCTGGTGCGGCCGCGCGACCTTCTGGCGGCGCGGCCCTACCGTTGGGCCGCGATCTGGCTGGCGATCGTCGCGCTATCGCCGCTGCTGGCGCTCTCCGACACGTTGGTGCGGCCGCTCGCCAAGTCGCAGTACGTCGCCCGCCAGGCCGCCGGGCTGGTGATCATCACCATCGTGCTCTTCATCTGGTGCCACGGCTGGTTGTTGCGCGACCGGCTCGCCGCCTTCGCCGTGCTGCGCACGCCGCAAGCGGCTCGGCGTTTCCTGACATTCGCCCTGCTCGTCCTGTTGGCGATCGTGCCGGCCGACGTCTACCTGACCCGTACCTGGTCGGCCTATCTCGACGTCGTGCGCCAGGAGGTGCGCTCCAAGCCGGGCGTCATCGCCTTCGAAGACTCGGCCTTGGCCCGCCATCCCTATGATCTGCTGGTCGAGGCCTGGATCCTGCCCAGCCAAAGCCTGGCGGTGCGCGGCAAGCAAGGCGATGGCATCGTGGCGCCGCCCAGAGACTTCAAGGCGTGGCAGCCCTTTTCTCCCGACGAGCCCTATCCGCTCGGCAAGTTCGTGTGGCGGGAGTAGCGCTTGTCGGTCCCTCCCCGTGATGTGGAGAGGAGAAGAGCGGGCATAGTGCCCGCGCCATGACCGTGACGGCCGCCTATCGATTCGTCGTGCTCATGCTGTGGTCGCTCGCCGCCTATGGTGCGGTGAGCTATCGCGGGCTGTTCTGGGATGGCGCATCGTTTCTGGTGAACGTCCTCGATCTCGGCGAAATACACGATTTCTACACCGCGCGCGCCCATGTCGATTGGGTGACGCAGCTTCCCGTGCTGCTGCTGGCCGAGCTCGGCGTGCGCGACACGCGGCTGCTCGCGGCCGTCTACTCGGCCGCGCTGGTCGGCCTGCCGACCGCACTGTATCACTTGGCGTTGGCCCGCACGCGCCACGACGCCGTGCAGCTCGGCACCGTCGTGGCGGCGATCGCCGTCGTGTACCTGCCGACTTCGTTCTTTCTGGCCGGCGAATACAACGCCGCCTTCGCCGCCGCCCTCGCAGCCATGGCGGTGACGCTGGGCCAGGGACCTTGGCGGCTGGCCGACGCGGTGCTGGTGCTGGCGCTCGGCCTGCTTGCCGTGCGCTCCTACGAATCGATGGTCTATCTCGGGCCGCTGCTCGCCGCGGCGATCGCCTGGTCGCTGCGGCGCGGCGGCGAGCCCGCGGCTCGGCTGGCGGTCGTCCTTGCAGCGCTCGCTTTCGTCGCGGCGGCTGCCGTCGCGCTGGTGACGATCGTCGACTACTGGAGCCATCCGCACTTCGTGAAAGTGCTGTCGATGAGTTTCGACTTCTGGCAGAACCTGCAGTTCGTCATCCCGCTGGTCGGCCTGGCGATCGCCGCGACGCTCGCCTTCGTTCGGCCGCGTTTTCTCGAGGGTTT
>VGCQ01000493.1 GCA_016870055.1 Alphaproteobacteria bacterium
CGGACTTTCTGGGACAGCCTCGTTTCGGTGCTCGCCATGTTCTTCTTCGCCGCGCCGTCGTTCTGGCTCGGCATCATGCTGATCGTGCTGTTCTCGGTGAAGCTCGGCTGGCTGCCGGTCGGCGGCATGATGACGATCGGCGGCGGCGGTGGGGTGCTCGACATTCTGCACCACTTGATCCTGCCGACATTTGCCCTCGGTCTGTTCTATGCCGCGATCTACACCCGCGTCATGCGCTCCTCGATGCTCGAGGTGGCGCAGCTCGACTTCGTGCGCACGGCGCGCGCCAAGGGCCTGTCGCGCAATCGGGTCACCGTGGCGCACGTGCTGCGCAACGCGCTCCTGCCGGTGGTCACCATCCTCGGCGTGCAGATGGGCACGGTGCTGGCCGGCAGCGTGGTGATCGAGAGCGTGTTCAGCTGGCCTGGCATCGGCTCGCTGCTGTTCGACAGCGTAAGCTCGCGCAACTATCCCGTGGTGCTGGGTATCCTGGTGCTGGGCTCGCTGGTGGTGATCACCGCCAACATCGCGGTCGACCTGGTCTATATGTGGCTCGATCCACGCATCGAGATCCGATGATGGCGCGCTTCGAGTTCCTCGGCCGCTTCGCGCGCAACCGCGGCGCCCTGGTCGGCGCGGCACTGATCCTGGTCGTGGCGATTGTGGCTCTGCTGGCGCCGCTCTTCTATCCGACCGATCCGTTGCGCATCGTCGGCCCGCCCGAGCTGTGGCCCGGAGAAGATCGCGACTTCCCGCTCGGCACCGATTCGTTGGGTCGCGACATTCTCGCCATGATCGTGCATGGCGCGCGTGCCACCTTGCTGATCGGCCTGTTCGCCTCGGCCGTGGCGACGCTGATCGGCGTCACGGTGGGCGCGATCGCCGGCTACTTCGGCGGCTGGATCGACGAGATCGCCATGCGCGCCGCCGAGCTGTTCCAGACCATCCCCAACCTGATCTTCGTGCTCACCATCGTGGTCATCCTGGGCTCGACGCTCGGCAATATCGTGATCGCCATCGGCATCGTGAGCTGGACGTCGATCGCGCGGATGACGCGCGCCGAGTTCCTGGCGCTGCGCGACCGCGAGTTCGTACAGGCCTGTCGCGCCATGGGCATGGGCAACGGCCGCATCATCCTGGGCGAGATCCTGCCCAATGCCCTGCCGCCGGTCATCGTGCTCTCCTCGCTGGTCGTGGCGGGCGCCATCCTGTTCGAATCGGCGGTGTCGTTCCTTGGACTGGGCGACCCCAATATCGCGAGCTGGGGCCGGCTGGTCGGCGACGGTCGCCAGCTCATCCGCAGCTCGTGGTACATCTGCGCCATTCCGGGCGTGGCCATCATGGTGACGGTGCTTTGCCTCAACCTGATCGGCGACGGGTTGAACGACGCGCTCAATCCCAAGCTTCGGGACCGCTGATGGGTTCCGTCGCCGGCGGCTCGACGACGCTCGCGGTCCGGGATCTCAGCACCACGCTGTTCACGCGGCGCGGCGAGATGAAGGCGGTCGACGGCCTGTCGCTCACCGTCGGCGCCGGCGAGACGGTGGCGCTGGTCGGCGAATCGGGCTGCGGCAAGTCGCTGACGGCGCTCAGCATCATGCGCCTGCTGCCCGATCCGCCGGCACGCATCGTCGGCGGCAGCGTAGCGCTGAACGGCCGCGACATCGTGGCGTTGAGCGAAGAGGCCATGCTCGACGTCCGGGGCAAGGAGATCGGCATGATCTTCCAGGACCCGATGAGCTCGCTCAATCCCGTGACCTCGGTCGAGCGGCAGATCGCCGAGGTGCTGGCGGCCCACACCGATCTCGATCGCAGCGCCGCGCGCGCCCGCGCCCTCGAGCTGCTCGAGCTGGTCGGCATGCCCGACGCGGCGCGTCGGCTCGACGCCTATCCGCATCAGCTTTCCGGCGGCATGTGCCAGCGCGTGATGATCGCCATGGCGATCGCCTGCAGCCCGTCGGTGCTGATCGCCGATGAGCCGACCACGGCGCTCGACGTCACGGTGCAGGCCCAGGTCCTGTCCCTGCTGAAGCGCCTGCAGGCCGAAGCCGGCATGGCGATGATCTTCATCACCCACGACCTCGGCGTGGTCGCCGAGACCGCCGATCGCGTGGCGGTGATGTATGCCGGCCGCAAGGTCGAGGAGGCGCCGGTCGACGAGCTGTTCGAGGCGCCGTTGCATCCCTATACGGCGGGCCTGATCGGCGCCACGCCAACGCCGGGCGCGGAGCGCGCCGCGCGGCTGGCCGACATTCCCGGCATGGTGCCGCCGCTCAATGCGCTGCCCCGGGGCTGCGCCTTCGCACCGCGCTGCAAGCAGGTCATGCCGCGCTGCCTCGAGGAGCGACCCACGCTCAGTGAGCCCGCGCCCGGCCGGCTGGTCGCCTGCTTCGCGGCCGGGAAGGGCTGAGCCGTGGCGCTGCTATCGCTGAAAGACGTCCATGTGCGCTTCAATACCGCCGCCGGCACGGTACGCGCGGTGAGCGGTGTCAGCCTCGAGCTGGCGGTCGGCGAAACGCTGGGACTGGTCGGCGAATCGGGTTGCGGCAAGTCCACGCTCGGCAAGGCGATCCTGCGCCTGGTGCCGATCGCCGGCGGCTCGATCCGGATCGATGGCGTCGACATCGCGCCGCTCGATCCGGAGGCGCTGGCGGCGGTGCGCCGCAAGGTCCAGATGATCTTCCAGGATCCCTACGGCTCGCTCAATCCGCGCTCGACGATCGGCCGCTCGGTCGGCCAGCCGATGGTGGTCGCCGGCTGGAAGGCCGACGCCATCGCCCAACGCGTCGACACGCTGCTCGGTCAGGTCGGCCTGCCGGCCGACGCCAAGCAGCGCTATCCGCACGAATTCTCCGGCGGTCAGCGCCAGCGCATCGGCATCGCCCGCGCACTGGCGCTCAGTCCCAAGCTCATCATCTGCGACGAGCCGGTATCGGCGCTCGACGTCTCGGTGCGCGCCCAGGTGATCAACCTCCTGGAGGATCTGAAGAGCGAGTTCGGCGTCTCCTATCTCTTCATCAGCCACGACCTGTCGGTGGTCGAGCATATCGCCGATCGCGTCGCCGTCATGTATCTCGGCACCCTGGTCGAGGTCGCCAGCCGCGACCGCATCTGGCGCAGCCCGCAGCATCCCTACACCAAGGCGCTGCTGGAGGCGGCACCGGTCGCCAATCCCAAGCTCGCC
>VGCQ01000494.1 GCA_016870055.1 Alphaproteobacteria bacterium
GAGATGCTTGCCGCTCTCCGACTGGCTGCCGGTGCTCGGCCGGTTCTGGAAGTCGGCGCCGGCGCAGAACGACTTGCCCTGGGCGCACAGCACGTAGGCGCGGATGTTGCCGTCGCGGTCGAACGCCTCGAACGCATCGGCGATCTGGTTGATCAGCGCATTGTCGAAGAAATTGTGCGGCGGCCGCTGGATTTCGACGATGCCGACATGACCTTCGCTGCTGACGCCGATATCCTTGTAGGTGGCGCTCATACTGTTCCCCCGCGGGCTGATGGATGAGCGGCGATATTGCCCCGCCCGCGGGGCGTCCGTCGAGTTGGGAGAGAGAAGAATGCCGCAACGCGAACACCACACTCCGGGTCATGCGCTCGTGGTCGGCGGCGGCACGATGGGCGTGGGGATCATCGCCATGTTCCTGGCCGGCGGCTGGAAGGTCGATGTCGTGTCGCGCTCGGCCTCGACGCGCGACGGCCTGCCCGCCGCCTGCGGTCGCGCCCTCACCGCCTTGGGCAAATCCGCCGATACGTCGGGACTCGAGACCTATGCCACGGTGCCGGAAGCGGCATGGAAGACGATCGACATCGTCGTCGAGACCGTCACCGAGGACCTCGACCTGAAGCGCCGCTTGTTCGCCGAGATGGAAGCGCTGGCGCGGCCCGATGCGGCCATCACCTCCAACTCCTCGAGCTTCCCGATCAGCGAGATCGCCAAGGGCCTCCGAACGCAAGGCCGCATGATGGGTCTGCACTTCTTCATGCCGGCGCATCTCATCCCGCTGGTCGAGGTCGTGCGCTCGGTCCATACCGACGTCGCGCAGGCCGAGCGCGTCGGCGCCATCATGCGCGCGCTCGGCAAGCGGCCCGTTCAAGTCAAGAAGGACGTGATCGGCTTTCTCGGCAACCGCATCCAGGGCGCGCTGATGCGCGAGGCGCTGTGGCTGATCGAAGAGGGCGTCGCCTCACCCGAGGACGTCGACGCGACGGTCCGCCTCTCGTTCGGCTTTCGCTACGCCGCGGCCGGTCCGATCGTGCAGAAGGAACATTCTGGCTGGGACACGACCTGCGCCGTCGCCAAGATCATCTGGCCCGATCTCAACAACGCCAAGGGCCCGCCGCCGATCCTGCAGAACAACGTCGACGAGGGCCGCATCGGCTTCAAGACCAAACGCGGCTTCTTCGAGTGGGACGACCAGTCGATCGCCGAGGAACGGGCCCGCTACGAGCGGGCATTGCGCAAGTGCCTGGAAATCTTCCGTGAGGAGGGGATCCTGTGAACCGGACCCCATAGCGGCCGCGCAT
This sequence comes from Alphaproteobacteria bacterium, assembly GCA_016870055.1. Lineage (GTDB taxonomy): Bacteria > Pseudomonadota > Alphaproteobacteria > Reyranellales > Reyranellaceae > Reyranella. The sequence goes on from VGCQ01000494.1 coordinate 1,299, forward strand.
CGATCCCATAGGGAGTCGATATTTCAGCCCGCGACGGTCTCCCGGCAGTGTGTCCTCACCCGAAAGGGACATTCACTCGAAGGAGACCATCATGAAGACCACGCTCACCATCGCTGCCGCTCTCGGCTCCGCCCTGTTGCTGGCCGCCCAGGTCCAGGCCCAGGCGCCGACGACCGAAAAATGCTACGGCGTCGCCAAGGCCGGCAAGAACGACTGCCAGACCGCGACGTCGTCGTGCGCCGGCACGTCCAAGAAGGACCACGAGGCCAGCGCTTGGCTCAGCCTGCCCAAGGGCACCTGCGAGAAGATCGCCGGCGGCTCGCTCACCGGCTCGAAGGGCTGACCCCGATCGGCCGTCGCGTCCCGCTCGAGGGCCGGCACAAACCCCGCCCCAAATCCGGGCCGACCCGGCGGGCCGACGGCCGAACCATCCTGGAGGAACCGCCATGACCACTGCCGAGTTCAACGCCATGTCCTACGACAACGGCCTGATCGCCCGCCTCGACCGGCTGCGCACCACCGCCCGCCGCTTTCCGCTGTCGCTGATCGAGCTCGGCATGCGGCTCGCCGTCGGCACCACGTTCTTCCGCTCGGGCATGAACAAGGTCCAAAGCTTCGACACGGCGATCACGCTGTTCCGTGAAGAGTATCGCCTGCCCCTGCTGCCGCCCGAGCTGGCGGCCTACATGGGCACGGCGGTCGAGCTCACCGCCCCCGTCCTGCTGGTGTTCGGCCTGTTCGCCCGGCTCGGCGCAGCGGCCCTGTTGGCCATGACGCTCACCATCCAGTTCCTGGTCTATCCCGAGAACTGGCCCGAGCATCTGATGTGGGCCTCGATCCTGGCCTATGTGCTGAGCCGCGGGCCCGGCGCTCTCTCGATCGATCGCGTGCTCGCCTTCAACCTGTTCGGCCGCAAGTAGTTCGCCGCCCCTGGAGAGACCGCCATGGCCCGACCGCATGTCGTCATCGTCGGTGCGGGCTTTGGCGGCCTCGCCGCCGCGCACGGCCTCGCCGGCGCCGCGGTCGACGTCACCGTCATCGACCGCCGCAACTATCATCTTTTCCAGCCGCTGCTCTACCAGGTCGCCACCGCCGGCCTGTCGCCGGCGCAGATCGCCTCACCGATCCGCGCCATCCTGCGCAAGGCCGCCAACGTGCGCGTCGTGCTGGGCAAGGTCTCGGAAATCGACAAGTCACGCCGCACGGTCACCGTCGAGAATCGCACGGTTACCTACGACTACCTGGTGCTCGCGACCGGCGCGCGCCACTCCTACTTCGGCCACGACGATTGGGAAGGTGCCGCGCCCGGGCTCAAGAAAATCGACGATGCCACCGGCATCCGCCGCCGCATCCTGACCGCCTTCGAGCAGGCCGAGGCCGCGACGTCCGCCGAGGAGCGCCGCCGCCTGCTCACCTTCGTCGTGGTCGGCGGCGGGCCGACCGGCGTGGAGATGGCCGGCGCCATCGCCGAGCTCGCGCGGGTCGCCCTGCGCCACGACTTCCGCACCGTCGATCCCCGCGACGCCCGCATCGTCCTGGTCGAAGGCGGCCCGCGGCTGCTGGCCGCCTTCCCGGCGATGCTGAGCCACGCCGCCCATCGCGCCCTGGAGGAACTCGGTGTCGAGATCCGCCTGGGCACGCCGGTCGGCCATTGCGATGCCTGCGGCGCGACCATCGGCAATCAGCGGATCGACTGCGGCACCATCGTCTGGGGTGCCGGGGTCATGGCGTCGGCGGCGGCGCACTGGCTCGGCGTCGAGAAGGATCGCATCGGCCGCGTCATGGTCGGCCGCGACCTCGCCATCGCCGCCCATCCCGAGATCTACTGCATCGGCG
>VGCQ01000495.1 GCA_016870055.1 Alphaproteobacteria bacterium
GATCTGAGCGACGAGCATGATGGAAAGGATGCCGCCGAACGTCCACCAGTAGTTGAGGTTCTTGGGGGTCGGAAAATCGAGCATGTGGCCGGTCAGGTCGGTGACCGGCAGGCGCTCGTAAATCCACTTGCCGAAAGCGCTCTTCGGCGCCGAATGGGAGGGTCCGCTCATCTCTGTTGTCCTTCTTAGCCGATGCGGATCTTTGTATCGGTGAGATACTGATAGGGCGGCACATGAAGGTTCTCAGGCGCCGGACCCTTACGGATACGGCCGGCTGTATCGAACTGTGAACCGTGGCATGGGCAGAACCACCCACCCGTCTTGTTGCTGCCTTCGACGACCGCGAACTCACGAAGCGGGTTGTCGCCCTGGGGCACGCAACCGAGGTGAGTGCAAACACCCATCATGACAAGGAACTTCTCCTTGCCGGCGATCGTGCGGTTCTCGTCCGTGGCCGGTGCATCGTCCTTCGCCACGGCGCTCCGTGCGATCGGATCCTTGAGCTCCTCGAGCTTGACTGCCTTGGCGGCCTCAATCTCGGCCGCTGTTCGATTGCGGATGATGACCGGATTGCCGCGCCACTTGATGGTGATGGCCTGGCCCTCGGTGATGGGCGCGAGGTCGATCTCGATCGAGGCGAGCGCCAGCACCGAGGCGTCGGGATTCATCTGGCTGATGAAGGGCCAGGCCGTCAGGGCAGCACCGACGGCGCCGACCGCTCCGGTTGCGACGTACAGAAAGTCGCGCCGGTTAACTTCCGCATGTTCCGCTGTGGACACGTCTTTTCCCTCTTGATTCTGCCGCGCCGACCCCCGGGATTGAGGGTATGAAGATCCCCCCGTCACGTAAATCCGCGCCGTTGTGGCATTGCGACCGGCATCTGTCTAGCCATGAAGTGTCGCACGGCCACAGCAGCGGCGCCTTTCCCGTATCTCAGGGTAAAATACTAGAATCATGATCGAAATCGCGCTCTACCAGCCAGACATCGCGGCCAATGCGGCGGCTGTCATACGTTTGGCCGCCTGTTTTGGCCTGCCTGTCAGAATCATCGAGCCGGCGGGCTTCCTCTGGTCCGATTCCGGCCTTCGCCGAACCGGCATGGACTATCTGGAAAAGGTCGAGGTGAGCCGCGAATCCTCATGGAACGCCTTCCTGGCGGCAATCGCCGGCCGCCGCCGTATCCTACTCAGCACAAAGGCGGCAACGTCCTATCTCGATTTCCGCTTTTCCGCTGGCGATATCCTGATCATGGGCCGGGAAAGCGCCGGCGTGCCCGACACCGTCCATGCCGCCGCCGATGCCCGCCTCCTCATTCCCATGCGCCCCGGCCTCCGCTCGCTCAATGTGGCCATGGCCTGCGCCATTGTCACCGGCGAGGCTTTGCGCCAGTTGGGCGGGTTTGCTACTTCGTCAGGTGAAGCTGGGTAAGCGAGGTGCCGATGGTCTTGAAGACGGCGAGCAACTCGGCGGCATCGCTGGCAACGAAACTGGTCGCGGTCTCGCTGGCGCAGTTGCGAAGCAGCGTCTCGATCTTGGCATCGGTCACGTCGAACAAGACGGTATAGACCACCGTTCCTTCCGCCTTGACCTTCTCGCACAGGGACGCGGTGATGCCATCGATCTCGGTGCTGTCCTCGCCATAGCCGGCGTCATAGAAATCGGAATAGGCCTGATCGCTCTTGCGCGGCGCGACCGTGTTGGCGCCGTCGGTCATGAGAACCAGCGCCTTCTTGCCGCCCTTAGCATGGAGGGCGGCCATGGCCTCGGCCGCCGTCAGCGGCTCCTCGGGCGTCAGCATGTTGCAGGCCCAGACAAGGCCGGAGGGAATGTAGGTGTTGCCGGACGGACTCAGATCCTCGATCCTCTCGATGACGTCCGACTTGTTCGTCATCATTTCCAGGATCGGCGCGCCGCAGACATTGCCGATCACGCCTTCATAGGTGGGACCGGTCGGATCGCTGATCGAGTCGAGATAGGGCTCTGGCCGAGATTTGATGCAGCCTTCGAAGCTCGCATCATGCTGCACGGTTGTGCAGCTCGTCTTCACCGGCTCTCCCCAGTCCGTGCAGGTCGCGTAGCTGCAGCTGTAGGGCACGCCATCGCTGTAGCAGGTGGTTTGGACGGTGCATCCCTTCCTGTCCGGATAGGACCAGTCGCAGGACTCACATGGACGTTCGCCGGAATCGTCAGCCACGGCTTGCCGATGTAACTCTTGCTGATGTTCAGATAGTCGGCGAAGGGGACAACGCCGACCTTGGCCTTGCCGGCGACCATGACCGAATCGACGAGCGCCTTGGCGGCGGTCTTGAGGGTGCCGATCTTGTCGTTCGCCGACATGGAATAGGTCGTGTCGAGCGCCAGCACCAGTTCCAGCGGACCCGACGAGCCGCGCTTCGCCTCGAAGTAGGCCTCGACGTCAAGCGTATCGATGCCAGCCAGCACCATGAATGACGTCCTGACCTTGCCGGTGAGGCGAACCTGGAATGTGCCGCTGGCCGCATCTGCCACCGCGTCGACGACTTGGAGGCCCTCGACGGCCGATTCCGCTCCATTGGCCTCGATGTAGCGATCGGCGATGTCCACGAGTTCAGCCGTTGAATTCTTGTCCGACGCTCCCTCTGCCAGCACGGCCGCATCGGCCGCCGCCTGCAGGACCGTGCGCGCCCGGTTGGCGCGGACCATGTCGATTCGGCGCCGGCCGCTAGCAACATGGGTACGATGGCGAGGGAGAATATGATGGCGGCATTGCCGGCATCGCTCTTGAGCAACTTGCGAAAGACGTGCATTGTGACCTCGAACCACGGGCGGGATGCCCAATGGCCTGCCCCGAGGGTCACATGCACATGCTAAAAAGACGCTATTTGCGGCTTTCAGCGACACTCATGGTTAAGAATTCCTGAACTCCCGGCGCCACACACCACCCCATGTCACCACGAGTTTCAGATCAGCAGGAACAGGTGCGCGCCTGGTTTGAAACCCTGCGCGATCGCATCTGTCTCGCACTCGAGGCGATCGAGGGCGGGGCGACATTCATGCGCAAGCCATGGGCGCGCGCCGAGGGCGGTGGCGGCGTCATGTCGATGCTGCAGGGAAAGGTGCTCGAGAAGGCGGGGGTCCACTGCTCGACA
>VGCQ01000496.1 GCA_016870055.1 Alphaproteobacteria bacterium
ATCAGCCACGGCGTGCGGGTCAGCGATTTCGCGGCGGTGCGTCGCAGCAACATCCTGGGCGTGATCCACAAGGCGACCGAAGGCGGCGACTGGGTCGACCCGTCCTACGCCAACCGTCGTCAGCAGGCCGAGGCGGTCGGGCTGCTGTGGGGGGCCTATCATTTCGGCACCCGCCAGTATTCCGGCGCTGACCAGGCCAACATGTTCCTCTCGGTCGTTCGGCCGGGACCATCGACGGTGATCGCGCTCGACCTCGAACCCAACGACCGCAACCCACGCAACACCATGACGCTCGCCCATGCCGAGGCCTTCGTGGCCGCAGTCCAACAGGCGACCGGCCGACTGCCCCTGCTGTACACCCATCCGCAATGGGCCAACGGCCAGAAATACGGCCGCCGCGGCCTCAGTCTCGGCCAACCCATCACGCCGGGCTCGCTGCTGGCGCGTTGCGAGCTCTGGCTGGCCGACTATCGCGAAAATCCGGAAATCCCCTGGGCTTGGCAGGGTCGCGGTTGGAAGCTTTGGCAGTATGCCGCCGACCATACCGATGCCGATGTCGCCCATGGCTCTCCGGTCCGCGCCGTCGCTGGCGTCACCCATTGCGACCGCAACCTGTTCGCGGGCGACGTGGCTGGCCTCTACCGCTTCTGGAACGTCCGCCCGGCCAGGGCGTGAGAAACCGCCAAGCGCGGCGTGAGCTTCAGCTAAAGCGGCCCGGGCGTCGAGCCGGGGCATTGTTCGCAGCGCCGTCCTGTAGCGCGGAGGTTGGTCATGCTGATGGCACGTGAGCGTCGTTTCATCGAGCTGCAGCGGGTTGGCCGGTTCGCTACTGCCGACCGGCAGGCAGCACCGCATGTCGTGCCGGTCTGCTTCGTGCTGTCCGACGACAGCCTCCATTTCACCATCGACGGCAAGCCCAAGCTGCAACGCACCCGGCCGCTGAAGCGCCTCGCCAACATCGCGGAGAACCCCCAGGCGGCCATCGTGTTCGACCGTTACGACGAGGATTGGCGGCACCTCGCCTGGGTGATGCTGCATGGCCGTGCCGAGATCCTGACCGCCGGCGGCGAGCACGAGCGTGCGCAAGCCGCCCTGCGCGTCCGTTACCCTCAGCTCCAGGCCATGGCGATTGCCGGTTTGCCCGTCGTTGCCCTGCGCATCGAACGTGTCGTGAGCTGGGGCGCCCTCGACCCCTGATCCGAGGCGCCCGATCAGCCGCACCCGGCCACTCCTCCTCACCCTTCTGTGATCATGGTCGGAGCATCCGTCCGCCCAGTGCTACAGTAGCACCGTCATGCCACGCGCCACCTGGACCTGGACCTTCGACCTGCCGCCGGACAAGTTGTGGCCGGTGCTGGCCGACACCAACCGTTTCAACGAGGCGATGGGCCTGCCGCCCTACACGCTGGAGGAAACGCCGCAGCCCAACGGCACGGTCCTGCGCCGCGGCCGTGGCAAGGCTGCGGGCTTCACCTTGGAATGGGAGGAGAAGCCCTACGAATGGATCGAGGGTCGCCACTTCCGCCAAGCACGTGAATTCACCAAGGGCCCGTTCCGCCGTTTCGGGCCGGTGTTCGACCTGGAGCCGGTCGAGATGGCGGATGGCAAGATCGGCAGCAAGGTGAGCTACGCGCTGGACTACGAGCCGCTGACCCTGACCGGCCGGTTGTTCGGCGCGCGATTGGCTCGCCAGGCCGGCGGCGTCGTGGAAAAGCGCATCCTCGAAGCGGTGTCCTTCGCCAAGGGCGAGCGCCAGACCTGGTTCGACATCGCCCCGCCCGAGCTGCCGGCAGGCGCACGCGAGCGCGCCGCGGCGCTCGCCGCCGAGATCGATCGCAGCCCTTATGGCAATGCGCTGGGCGGCAAGCTCACCGAGCTGGTGCTGGGCGGCATGGCGACCGATCTCGGACGACTGAAGCCCAAGAAGCTCGCGCACGACCTTGGTGTGTCGACGCGCGTTGCCGTCGAGGCCTGTCTTGCCGCGACGCGCGCGGGCTTGCTGACCATGAAATGGGATTTGCTGTGCACCAACTGCCGCGGCGCCAAGCTCACCCTGGCGGCGCTGAGCGAACTGCCGCGCGGCGCGCACTGTCCTTCCTGCAACATCGACTATGACCGCGACTTCGAGAAGAACGTCGAGCTTTCCTTCGCGCCGGCGCCCGCCGTACGGCCGCTCGGCATGGGCGGCTACTGCCTGTCGGGCCCGATGGCGTCGCCGCATGTCGTCGTGCAGCCCCTGCTCGGGGCAGGCGAGACGCGGCGTATCGCGCTGGAGCTGCCGGCCGGCAGCTATCGCCTGCGCACGTTGCATCCCGGCGCCACCACCGATGTCGAGCACAAGGGCGGCGCGTTCCCCGGCCTCAGGATCACCGCTGGCGGCGTCGAGGCGATGGCGCCGGCAGCCGCAGGCACGATCGTCTTCGCCAACCAGGCAGGTTTCGAGCTGGCGGCGTTGATCGAGGACCGCACCTGGACGCGCGAGGCGTTGACGGCCCCCGAGGTGATCTCGCTGCAGGCCTTCCGCGAGCTGTTTGCCGCCGCCACGCTGCGGCCCGGCGACGAGGCCGGCGTCAGCCAGGTGGCGCTGCTGTTCTCCGATTTGCAGGGTTCGACCGCGCTCTACGAGCGGGTGGGCGATGCCGCGGCCTACAACATGGTGCGCGAGCACTTCGCGCTCTTGGCCTCGATCGTCCGCGACCACGACGGCGCGGTGGTCAAGACCATCGGCGATGCCGTGATGGCCTCGTTCGGCGATCCCGCGCATGCTGTGCGGGCGGCGCTCGCCATGCAGGAACGCATCGTCGATCACGATCTGGTCTTGAAGCTCGGCGTGCATGCCGGTCCAACGGTGGTGGTGACGCTGAACGACCGGCTGGACTATTTCGGCTCGACCGTGAACATGGCGGCTCGCCTGCAGGGCCAGAGCGCCGGCGGCGATATCGTGTTGAGCCGTATCGTCGCCGACGATCCTGCGGTCCGCCCGCTGTTGCAAAGCCATGCGACACGCCAGGAAAGCGTCGGCCTCAAGGGCTTCAACGAGCCGATCGCGTTCGTCAGGGTGATGCCGACGGCGGTCGCTTAGAGCGGAATGAGAAGAAATGGAACCGTATGCGGT
>VGCQ01000497.1 GCA_016870055.1 Alphaproteobacteria bacterium
AGCGAGGCCCTTTCCTACGTGCAGCACTGGCTGAAGACGGTCGGCCTCGACCCGGACGCCGCCGGCCGCTACCCGCACCAGTTCTCTGGCGGCCAGCGCCAGCGCATCGCCATCGCCCGGGCCCTGGCCATGAAGCCCGACGTGCTGGTCTGCGACGAGCCCGTAGCCTCGCTCGACGTCTCGATCCAGGCCCAGGTGCTCAACCTGTTCCTGGCGCTGCGCCGCGAGCTCAACCTCACCATGCTGTTCATCAGCCATCACCTCGGCGTGGTGCGGCACGTCTCCGACCGCGTCGCCATCATGTATCTCGGCCGCATCGTCGAAATCGGCAGCGCCGATGCGGTCTACGCCAGCCCGCAGCACCCCTATACCAGGGCCCTGCTGGCCAGCGTCCCCCAACTTGTGCTGGAAGATGACGCCACGGTCAGCTTCAAGCCGATCCAGGGCGAGCTGCCCTCGCCCATCGCGCCGCCCAACGGCTGCCATTTCCATCTGCGCTGCCCGATCGCCGAGGCGCGTTGCCGCACGGAAGCCCCGGCGATGCGCCGGGCCAACGCCAGCCAGGTCGCGGCCTGCCATCTGGTGAATCCCGCATGAATGGCGAGATGGGCATTTAGAGACTTTTTGTTTAGAGGGGCCCCGGCCGGCTTTAACGAATTTCGCGCTAAGTGAAGCCCGTATTAGACATATTGGACATAATTGGACATAAGTGGTGCCAGTAGAATTAGGCACTCGACGGCTAATAAGATTGCCGCCGCCTTTTCGCCACAATCCGCTTTTTATTTCGCCACGTTCACCCTTATGACGTTCCACGAGGCCGGCTTGAGGGTCGCGTGGATGTGCTCGCCGTCGACCCGCACCGCCCCCAACGAGGCCGGCGCCACCTTGTCCGGCTCCGCCTTGCTGTTGACCGCCTTGAGGTCGGCGTGGTGGAGCTGCAGCGCCTTGTCGACCCGCATGTTGCCGAAGCCCTTGGCGGCGACGCGCAGCGGCATCTCCTCCTTGAGGCTGCGGTTGAGGGCGAAGAAGGTCAGCATCCCCGCCTTGTCGTCGTGCACGGCCGAGAGCTTCAGATAGGGCGCTGCCGGCACGGGGAAATAGAGATCCTGGGGTCCGCGCGGATCGTAGTAGTTCGCCGCATAGGTGGGTGAGTCGATCTGGGTGCGCAGCACCCGCCCGCGGCCGAAATTGCTGAAATGCGCGAAGGGATGGAAGATCGTTTGCCGCCAGGCCGGGCCACCGGTCTCGGTCATGATCGGGGCGATAACGTTGACCAGCTGGGCGAGGCAGCCGGCCTTCACCCGGTCGGCATGGTTGAGCAGCGAGATGCATGCCCCGCCGAAGGCCAGCGCATCCTCCATGTTGTAGATCTCCTCGAGGATCGGCGGAGCCACCGGCCAGCCCGGCAGCACGCGCTCCTGGCGATTGCGCCGTGTGCGGTACCAGACGTTCCACTCGTCGAAGCTTAGCATGATGCGCTTGCTGGAGCGCCGCCGCGCCGCCACCGCGTCGGCGATGGCCACCACCTCGTCGATGAAGCTGTCCATCAGGTCGCAAGCGGCGAGGAAGGCCGGCGTGTCGCCGGCGTAGTTGTTGATGTAGGTGTGCAGCGAGATGAACTCGACGTGGTCGAAGGTGTGATCGAGCACGGTCTCTTCCCAGGCGCCGTAGGTCGGCATGCTGCGCCCGGAGGAGCCGCAGGCGGCGAGCTCGATCGAAGGGTCGATCCAGCGCATCATCTTCGCCGCTTCGACCGCGATGCGGCCGTACTCAGTGGCGGTCTTCGCCTCCATCTGCCACGGCCCGTCCATCTCGTTGCCCAGGCACCAGAACTTCACGGCGTGCGGTCTCTCCCAGCCGTGCTTGCGGCGCAGGTCGGAGAGTGTCGTACCCGAGGGATGGTTGCAGTACTCGACCATGTTGCGCGCCGCGTCACCGTTGCGCGTGCCAAGGTTGACCGCGAGCATCGGCTCGATAACGGCCATGCGGCACCAGTCGATGAACTCGTTGGTGCCGAAGCTGTTGGGCTCGGTCGACATCCAGGCGAGGTCGAGCCGGCACGGCCGGTCCTTCACCGGCCCGATGCCGTCCTCCCAGTTGTAGCCGGAGACGAAGTTGCCGCCGGGATAGCGCATGATGGTGGGGGCAAGCTCGCGCACCAGCGCCATGACGTCCTGGCGGAAGCCCTGCCGGTCGGCCGTCTTGTGGCCGGGCTCGTAGATGCCGTTATAGACGCAGCGCCCGAGATGCTCGATGAAGGCCCCGAACAGGCGCTTATCGGTGACGCCTGTCTCGAAGTCGCGGTGCAGAAGAACGTCGACGTTACGCATGTCAGTAGACCTCCATGGAAATCGTCAGGCCTCGCCGGCGGCGGCGGCGCTCTCGGCGAGCATCCCGCCGGCGCTGCCCGCGACCTCGGGCGAAAGCACCGCCTGCTTGAGGCGGATCGAATAGGGATGCCGCGGGTTGTCGAGCACTTCCCGCGCGGCGCCGCTTTCCACCACCTGCCCCTTGCGCATGATGATGATGCGGTCGCTGATGTAGTAGGCGGTCGCCAAATCGTGGGTGATGTAGACGATCGACATGCGCAGATCGTCGCGCAGCTGGCGCAGCAGGTTGACGATCGACATGCGCAAGCTGGCGTCGACCATCGATACGGGCTCGTCGGCCACGATCAGCGACGGCTTCGAGATCAAGGCGCGGGCGATGGCGATACGCTGCAGCTGCCCGCCCGACAGCTCGTGCGGATAGCGCCCGCGGATCTCGGCCAGCGACAGCCCGACATTGCGCAGCGCCCGGTCGGCGGCCGCCTCGATCTCCGGCAGCGCGGTCAGACCGGCGATGTGCCGCGCGGTCATGAACAGGTAGCGGTCGACCTTCTTCATCGGGTTGAAGGCCTCGAACGGGTTCTGGAAGATCGGCTGCACCTGCTTCATGAAGGCAAGACGCGCGGCGCCGCCGTGGATCTGCGCCAGGTTCTGCCCGCGGAAGCGGATCGTCCCCGCGCTCGGTGGCACCATGTTGAGGATCATGCGGGCCAGCGTCGTCTTGCCGCTGCCGGACTCACCAACGATGGTGAAGATCTCCGGCCTGTCCGTCGCCAGGG
>VGCQ01000498.1 GCA_016870055.1 Alphaproteobacteria bacterium
GAAGTGGAAGACCGAGCAGGCGCTCAAGAGCGCTTGGCGATAGGGCTGACAAGAGCGCCGCGCTTCGGCTGGCGCGCCGTCGCATGGGCGGGCGCCGAACTCTGCCGGCACGGCACCGACGGTAGGCCTTTGTAGCGCGCCGTCCGGTCACTTGCTCCGTATCGGGAGGGCCGCTAGACAGGCCGCGCGAAAAAAGGAGCTTTTAGCCGATGAGCGTCATCGCCGATGTCCGCGCCCGCGAAATCCTTGACAGCCGCGGCAATCCCACGGTCGAGGTCGAGGTCGAGCTCGACAGCGGCGCCATGGGGCGGGCGGCGGTGCCGTCCGGCGCATCGACCGGCGCCCACGAGGCGGTCGAGCTGCGCGACGGCGACAAGAAGCGCTACGGCGGCAAGGGCGTGCTGAAGGCGGTGCAGGCGGTCAATGCCGAGATCATGGATTTGCTGGCCGGCCTCGATGCGCGCGAGCAGATCAAGATCGACCGCGCCCTGATCGAGCTCGACGGCACGCCGAACAAAGGCCGCATCGGCGCCAACGCCATCCTCGGCGTCTCGCTGGCGGTCGCCAAGGCGGCGGCGGCGGAAAACAGGCTGCCGCTCTACCGCTATGTCGGCGGCAGCCAAGCTTCGGTCCTGCCGGTGCCGATGATGAACATCATCAACGGCGGCGTTCATGCCGACAATCCGATCGACATCCAGGAATTCATGATCATGCCGGTGAAGGCCGACCGCTTCGCCGAGGCCCTGCGCATGGGCGCCGAGGTCTTCCATGCGCTTAAGGCCCAGCTGCACGACGCCGGCCACAACACCAATGTCGGCGACGAGGGCGGCTTCGCGCCCAATCTCGCCTCGGCCGACGAAGCGCTCACCTTCATCATGAAGTCGATCGAGCAGGCGGGCTACAAGCCGGGTGAGGACGTCATGCTGGCGCTCGATCCGGCCTCGACCGAATTCTTCAAGAACGGCAAGTACGAGCTGGAAGGCGAGAAGAAGTCGCTCGATCAAGCCGGCATGGTCGAGTATTACGCCGATCTCGTGAAGCGCTATCCCATCGTGTCGATCGAGGACGGCATGGCCGAGGACGACATGGCGGGCTGGAAGGCGATCACCGACAAGCTCGGCAAGAAGGTCCAGCTCGTGGGCGACGATCTGTTCGTCACCAACCCCAGACGACTGGCCCAAGGCATCAAGGACAGGCTGGCCAATGCCATCCTCGTCAAGGTGAACCAGATCGGCACGCTCAGCGAGACCATGGAAGCCGTCACCATGGCGCGCCATGCGTCGTACGGCGCGGTGATGTCGCATCGATCCGGCGAGACCGAGGATTCGACCATCGCCGACTTGGCGGTCGCCACCGGCTGCGGCCAGATCAAGACCGGGTCGCTGTCGCGGTCGGATCGCTTGGCGAAGTACAATCAACTCCTGCGCATCGAGGAACAGCTCGGCCCGCAGGCGCGCTACGCCGGTCGCTCGATCCTGCGCGGTTAGCGTCGCCGGACCGAAAAACCTTGACTTCTCAACACCATATGTTGCCTTATGGTGTCAGGAAGTTCGTATATGTTGTTGCGGCCACGCCAGATTCTGGCGCCGATCATCTTCGCCACGGTGTTCGGCTACTTCGGCTATCACCTGGTGAACGGTGATCGCGGTCTGCTCGCCATGGTCCATTTGCAGCGCGAAGTGCTGGTCGCCGACCAAAATCTCGCCGAAGCCGAGGCGACACGCAAAATCTGGGAACGCCGGGTGGCGGCCCTGCGCAATCAGAGCCTCGATCCCGACATGCTCGACGAGCGCGCGCGCGTGCTGCTGAATTTCACGCGCAAGGACGACATCATCATTTTCACGCCGACACGTTGAGCCGATCTCGGCGTGGCCGGCTGAAACAAACTGTCCGGCGCATAGGCTGCGCGCAAACATTCGCTCAATTGTTGCGCTGCACGCCAAGCGGCCTTGGATTTTCCTGCTAGATCAAGCACATCGCGTTGCGCGATGCTATATACGGGACGCGACACGCTTGGGGGGATCCAATGGCGAAGCCGGCCGTGAAGCCGAAAGTCGACTCTCTTCCCGCCAAACCGACGGCCGCCACGACGGCCCCGGGCGCCGGCCACAATCGCCTGGGCGCCGACCAACTGAAGTCGTTCTACCGCGACATGCTCCTGATCCGCCGCTTCGAGGAGCGCGCAGGCCAGCTCTACGGCATGGGTCTGATCGGCGGCTTCTGCCATCTCTACATCGGACAGGAAGCGGTCGTGGTCGGCATGCAGGCCACGATCGGCGACAAGGACGCCATCATCACCTCCTACCGCGACCACGGTCACATGCTGGCCGCCGGCATGGATCCCAAGGGTGTGATGGCCGAGCTGACCGGCCGCAGCACCGGCTACTCGAAAGGCAAGGGCGGCTCGATGCACATGTTCAGCCGTGAGAAGAATTTTTATGGCGGCCACGGCATCGTCGGCGCCCAGGTGCCGATCGGCACGGGCTTGGCCCTCGCGCACAAGTACCAGGGCAACAAGAACGTCTCGCTGACTTACTTCGGCGATGGCAGCGCCAACCAGGGCCAAGTCTACGAAGCGATGAACATGGCAGCGCTGTGGAAGCTGCCGGTCATCTACATCATCGAGAACAACCGTTACGGCATGGGCACGTCGGTCGAGCGCGCCTCGGCGATCACCGAGCTTTATCGCCACGGTGAGGCATTCGGCATCCCGGGCGAGCAGGTCGACGGCATGGACGTGGCGGCCGTGAAGGCCGCGGGCGAGAAGGCGGTCGAGCATGCGCGCGGCGGCTCGGGGCCGTACATCCTCGAGATGCAGACCTACCGCTACCGCGGCCATTCGATGAGCGATCCGGCCAAGTACCGGACCAAGGAAGAGGTCGACAAGTATCGCAACGAGCGCGATCCCATAGACCATGTGCGCAAGATGCTGCTGGACGACAAGATGACCGACGAAGCCGCGTTGAAGGCCGTCGATGCCGAGATCCGCAAGATCGTGAACGACGCTGCCGAGTTCGCCCAGCACAGCCCCGAGCCCGACGCCGCCGAGCTGTGGACCGACGTGCTGGTCGGAGCCTGAGCCATGTCCATTCCCGTTTGATG
>VGCQ01000499.1 GCA_016870055.1 Alphaproteobacteria bacterium
ATCGCCCCGGCGGCGATCGCCGTGCCGCTGCCGAGCGGCCGGCGCAGCACCAGGGCGGCAGCCAGCGCGCCAGCCACGACCAGCAGCCCGACCTGCTCGATCGCCGCCGTGAATCCGAGGCCGAACGCCTTGCCGATCGACTGGAAGGTCATGTCGGCGGCGATACCGTAGACCACGACCGTGGCCATGATGGCGAGGAAGGCGGGCAGGTGCAGGCGCTGGACCAGCAGCACGATCGCCAGCACGGCGAGCGGCAAGAGAAGCGAGGCAAGGAGCATGACGCCGCGACCTTAACGCGGTTTGCCACGTTGTCACCTCGAGTGGGGGCCTTGTGCGCCGTGCTATAGTCGCGCCGTGCGCTTGCTGTTCGCTCTGCTCGCCCTCCTCGGTCTCGCCGCGCCGGCAGCGGCCAACAACCTCGTGCGCGTCGAGGGCCAGCGCTTCGTGGCGCCCGACGGCCAGACGCTGCGCATCAAGGGCATCAGCCTCGGCAACTGGCTGATGCCCGAGGGCTACATGTTCAAGTTCGAGGTCGCGAAGTCGCCGCGCCAGATCTACGGCGCGTTCGATCGGCTGCTCGGGCCGGAGCGCGCTGCGGCCTTCTGGCGGCAATTCCGCGAGACCTACATCGCGCGCGACGACATCGCCTTCATCAGGTCGGCCGGCTTCAACACCGTGCGCATCCCGCTGCACTACCGGCTGTTCGTCGACGAGCGGGGCGGGATGTCCGGTGACGGCTGGGCGCTGCTCGACCGCCTGCTGAATTGGGTGCGCGAGGCGAGCCTCTACGCGATCTTCGATTTGCACGCCGCACCCGGCGGCCAGACCGGCATCAACCACGATGACGGGCCAGGCTATCCCTTGATGTTCTACGTGCCGCAGCATCGCCGGCTTACGGTGAAGCTGTGGCGCGCCATCGCCGAGCGATATGCCGGCAATCCGGCGATCCTGGGTTACGACATCCTGAACGAGCCGATCGCGCCCTACCACGACACCGCGACGCTCAACCCCAAGCTCGAACCTTTCTACAAGGAAGTGACGGCGGCGATCCGCGCCGTCGATCCCGGCCGCGTGGTGATCCTGGCCGGTGGACAGTGGAGCTCGAGCTTCGACATGTTCGGCCCGCCGTTCGCCGACAATCTCGCCTATACCTATCATTCGTTCTGGGCGAGCACGAAGCGCGATTCGATTCAGCGCCATCTCAACTTCGCCAACCGCTACAACGTGCCGTTGTTCCTGGGCGAGACCGGCGAGCTCACCGACGAATGGAACGACCGCTTCCGGCGACTGCACGAGACCCACGGCATCGGCTGGTCGTTCTGGACCTACAAGAACCTCGACACCCCTTCGACCGTGGTCTCGATCCCGCGGCCCGACGGTTGGGCCGAGATCGTGGCTTTCGCCGACGGCAAGCAGACATCCAAGCCGAGCGAAGCGCTGATCGACCGCGCCATCGCGCAGTACCTCGACGGCATGCGGTTCAGCAACGGCATCGTGCGCTGGAGCTACCTCGAATCGCTGGGGCTGAAGGGCGCGCCGTGAAGCGTGTCGTCCTGAGCGCGGCGAAGGCCTGCCCTGAGCTGGCCGAAGGGACCTCATCGCCGCTTGCAATCGGCACGAGATCCTTCACTGCGCTCAGGACAAAAGCCGCTTGCCGTAATAGTCCGCCAGCGCCGTCAAGGCCGCCGCACCGTCGCCCTTGAAGGTCGGACAATGCATCAGCGCGATGGTGGTCGGCGCCAGCGCCGCCAGTCGGCGCAGCGTCGGCTCGGCGAGCGGCGTCGGCGGCATGAACGGCACCTTCTTCTCGGTGTCGATCGCCGGCGCCACGATGTCGGACTCCGTGATGGGCGATGCCGGCCCCATCTGGGTGAAGAGGTCGCTGCTGAACAGCGTGCCGGTGCTCTCTTCATAGGTCACACCGGCATCCCAGTTGTGCGGCACATGCGGCGTGTCGAGCCAGCGCACGCGCTTGCCGCCGAGATCGAGCACCTCGTCGTTCTTCAGCACGCGCGGCGGCCGGTCGGCCATGTCGGTCAGCCAGATGTTGCAGCCGACCTGGCCGTGCGCCGGCGTGGCGTTGGGCGCGGCCGCCAGCCACTGGTTCAGCGATCCGCTTTCGTCGGCCTCGACGTGGCTGCAGGTCGTCCAGCGGAGCTTGGTCAGCGGCATCACCCGCTTCACCGCGTCAGAGACCAGCGGGAACAGCGCGCGTTGCCCGTAGTGGAACAACAGTGGCTGGTCGGCGTCGATCAGGAACTGGTTGAAGGTGAAGCCCGTCGGCCCGACCTGGGGCACGAAAGTCGAGAGGCGGTAGATCTTGTCGGCGATCTCGAAGATGTCGGTCTTCATGGCGCGAGAACCTCGATCAGCCGCGCATTGAACGCCTCGGCCGCCTCGTAGGCAACCCAGTGCCCGGCACCGGCGATGACGTGCATCTCGAAGTCGGGCTGCAGCGCGCGGAACAGATCGATGCGTTCCTGGATGTGCGGGTAGGTTGTCGAATCGAACTCGCCCCAGATGCCGGTGAGCGGCGTCCTGACGCGCGGCAGCACTTCCGAGAGCTTGAAGGCCTGGCCCATGTTGCGGCTGCGTGTCTTGGCACGCGTGGTGTTCAGGATCTGCATGTGGATCGCCACGCCGTCGACTTTGGCCGGATCGTGCAGCATCAGGATCTCGAGATTGCGCCGCGCTTCGGCCGCCAACGTCTCGGCCGGCATCTCGGGCAGGAGCTTGCGCAGCTTGGCGCCGGGCTTGCGCGTGGCCTTGAGGCCGCCGGCGCCGATCAGGGCGATGCGCCGGATGCGCGACTCGAACAGGGTCGCGATGTGTCCCGCCACCATGCCGCCGAACGAGAAGCCCGCGATGACGAAGGTCCGGTCGGCCGGCAGCAGCGCCGTCATCGCGGCTTCGACGCAACGTGTCACCGACCAGATGTCGCGCACGTCGTCGGGTGGGTCGCTGTCGCCCAGCCCCGGCATGTCGGCGGCGTAGACCGTGAAGTGCTGCGACAACGGCTGCACGTTCCTGATCCAGTGGATCCACGAGCCCGAACCGCCATGGAACAGGAGCAGGATCGGCTTGCCCGAACCCTTG
>VGCQ01000500.1 GCA_016870055.1 Alphaproteobacteria bacterium
CTCGAGAGCAGCGCGCCCCTTGCAAGGACCTCGACGTCCGGCGCAAAGACCCGATGGGGCGGCATTGCCTTGATGTGCCTGCCGATCTCGGCGATGGCGCCGGCTGTCCGTCTGTCCGACGGATCGAGCACGCCGACCGTGTGCATCAGTTCCTGGATCGCGACCGTCGAATGGTTGACCTGGCGCCGAGCGATCAGCTCATCCAGGACCTGCGGCGAACGATCCTGCATCTGATCGATATAGACGCAGGTATCGAGCAACAGCCCTTGACCGCCGATCGACGCGGCATCGACGAAGGGCAACGCGTCGTCGCGACGTCGCGCGAGAGTCGTTCGCGGATCGAACTGCGCCCATCGCCTCGCCGCCTCGAAGTCGAGCCCGGCCACGTCAGAAGCCGAGCTTCAGCTCCGGATCGACCTTGCCGCGCGACTTCTCGAAGGCCTGCGCAAAGTTATCCTCGAGAGCCACTGCCGCCAACGCAAACTCGATCAGGTCGGTATCGGCCTCGATGCCGGTTTGCCGCTTGGCCTGCCGGACCAGGACCGGACTCACCCTGCCGCCGATGCGGCCTCCCTTGCCATGCAGAAGGCCGGCTTGCTTGGCCGCCTGCATGACCGCCTCGACGCGCGCCCCGCCGCCAAGACGGACTCGGCCATCCGGCGTCGGCTTCGCGACAACCGCCGGCGACTTCGCGGCCGGCGTCGCCGACCTGCCTGATGATGTCCTTGCCACAGCAGCACCTTTGTTCAACAAAATACCTGTTTGTCCAACATAGCCTGCCGGGCCGCCGGCTTCCAGCCGGCCTCGTGAACTCTGAGCCGGCTGGAAGCCGGCGGTCCGGCAGACAATAAATTTCGATAGTTAAGATAGTTTAGATGTTGGTTTTTCACTTTTGGCCAGGGCGGAGTTGACCTGCCAGTGCGTCGTCGGCCGGCCCGGCCGGTCGCGATAGGCGAGGTCGGGCTGGACGAAGCCGAGATAGTGCAGCCGCTGCAGCACGCTCTCGGTCTCCTCGGCGGTGGCGCTGAGGCTGAGCGCGCGGCGGCGGATGTCGTCGCGCGACACCGTCGCCGGCCGCTTGTCCAGCAGCCAGCGGGCGACGCGGCGCACGCGCTTGGCATGGTCCGAGAGCTCGGCGCTGTCGAACACCGCCTTGGCGTGCGGCCAGTAGTACTCGCGCCACAGCGCGGCGGCGGCCTCGACCTGCTCGGCGCCGATGGCGCCCGGCCGCACGACCTTGCCGTCGATCGAGCCCAGCAGCTCGATGACGCCGGCCAGCCGCACGATCAGCGACCGGCTCTTGCCGATCCACGCCGCCTCCAGCCCCTCGACGTTCTGCCGCTCGGCATGCAGCGCCGCCAAGACCGTGTCGAGCGCCGCGCGGCCGCGGGCATCGACGGCGAGCACGCAAGGATCGTCGGCGCTCCTCGCCAGCCGCGACAGCGCGCGCAGGCGCCGCAGGATCTCCTCGTCGCGCGTCGGCTCGACCACCTCGAGGGCGCGATAGAGTTGCGGGCCGGGCCAGGCGAAGAGAAAGCGAGCGGCAAGGCCGTCGTCGCCGCAACGCAGCGCCGCCATCAGCCGGTCGGGACGGATGGTCTCGAGGATGCTGACCGCAAAGCGCGGCAACGATCGCACCGGCTGGCGCGGACGCGCCACGGTGACGGCGCCGGCTTCCCAGGCGGCGAGCCATGCCTCGCGTCGGCTGTCGTCTTCGTCGTCGCCCGCGGCGCCGATCCAGGCGGACGGGCCGTCGCGCCACAGCAACACGTCGCGCGGGTTGCCCGAGACGATGCCGGCGAGCGCCGCGGGATCGGCATCGCCCGCCACGACCTGTGAGGGAACGAACGGCGCGGCGTCGTGGTCCTTTCCGGCCGGCCCGGCCCCACCCTGGCCGGCCTTCCCGCTCTGGCTGGCCTGGCCGGCCTGCTCCAGGCGCCGCTCGTCGTCGCCGGCGCGCCGCTCCTGCTCGATGACATCGAGCAACCGGCGCAGCGGCGCCAGCGACGATGACTTGCCGGTCGAGGGCTCGCCCACCACGGCCTGCCACAGCACCAACGGCTCGTCCCAGGCCGGGGTGACGCGCACCCGCACGCCCGCGCCGCACACGGCCGCGACGCCGGCCAGCACCGACTGCAGGACGTAGTCCGCCGGCGCGCCGGTCGCCCGCTCGGTGTCGGCGATCCAGTCGCACCAAGGCTGCGGCACCATCGCGAGGGGTACGGCCGGCACGGGACCACGCCGGCTATCGAGGACGCTGAGGTCGGGGGTGCGCCAGCTCTGTTCGGAGGCTTGCAGGTGAAAGGCGTGCGATGGCATGGCTGTCTCTTGGTAAAGAACAAATATAGAACATGCCTGGCGTTGAGTCAATGACTGAAGTATACATTTGCGCTGCACATACCTGCATGCCGTGTACAGGGCCAAGAGGCCGAGACGGACAGCGTCAATCTGGCCGATGCGAAGGCCCGCCTGAGCGAGCTCGTCGGCCGGGTCCAAGCCGGCGACACCATCGACATCATCCAGCGCGGTCGACCGGTGGCGCGCCTCACCGCGGTCGTGAGGCCGCGCAAGCGCATCGATCTGACCATGCTGGCGGCGCTGACAGCCGCCATGCCCCCACAGGACGAACGCGCGTCCGACCTCGTGCGATCGATGCGCGAGGGCGATCGTTACTGATGCGCTACATCGGCACGTCGCCGACCATCGTCATGCTTTCCAACAACGGCGCGGGCGCAGCGCTGGCTGTCGGAGCAAGATCCGGCGCAGATTCAATCTACTGCATCGACTTCGCGCGCGGTAAGGCGCGTTGCACTCTGGGTCTTTGGTTGCCCCCCATTCGAGAGAGGCAGGGCAAGTGATATGAACACCTTGCAGGTAATGCCCCCCCTTGCCGATTGGGGGTCATTCCAGTGCGCCGATGCACAGCAGGGCAGCCATACTGCTTACGAAAGGCCAGGAAAAGACTAAGGACTTATCCGTAAATAATATGCTATAGTGTTTTCTGGTGGGAACCACCGGAGGGGCGAAGGAGAAAGCACTTGGGCAAGCCTCGCCTGGCATCGTGGGAAGTCTCGGATGCGTTTTGGGAAAGAG
>VGCQ01000501.1 GCA_016870055.1 Alphaproteobacteria bacterium
GCGCCCCCCCCCCCGCGTGCAACCCACGCGGGGAGGGGGTAGCGCAAAATGCGCAAAATGCGCAAAATGCGCAAACCCCCGTCTTGGTCCTCTTCGCCGCGAAGTCGAGAGACCCTCTCCGCCCGCGGAGGCGCCGCAGGCGTTGGAGTGGGAGGAGAGGAAGAAGACGTGTGAACGCGGCAGCGCCAGGCGGCGACAGTGCCGCTCGCTTCAGGTCACCAGCTCGCGCGTGGTGAAGGCGCGTTGGCGGGTGCCGACGATCATCGTGCCGCTGCGGTCGGGGTCGGGCAAATCGTCGGCCGTGGCCGGCGCCGCGGCGGGCTTGGTGGCGCCGAGCTGGCTGCGGGCGACCCAGGCGCGGGCGTCGTGCAGGCTCTTGAACAGCTCGATCGGCCCCTCGCCGGCGGTTTGCGCGGCAAAGGCGCCGGCGAAAGCCGCGCTCGCCGTGCCGACCACGAAGGCGATCGGGCCGCGCCTGTCGGGATCGCCGCGCAGCGTCTCGGCCAGTCCGGCAATGTCGGCCGGCGCGAGATCGACGGCGGCGCCGGCGATCTCGACGATCTTGGCGAAACGGCGCACGCGGGCGTCGGCGAGCTTCTGCGCCGTGCCGCGCACCTCGGCGGCGTCGATCCGGCCGCACGCGACGATGGTCACCAGACGGTGCAGCGGGGAGATTTCCATGTAGACGGGCATGCGATCCTCCATCCCCCATGGGCGATGGCATCGGACAAGATGGTCGGCCAGTACGGCGTTTGTACGGCAGCAACCGCGGCCGACAACCCTCGAAAGGTATGAACCTGTAGATCAGCCGAGCCCGGCTGCCACCACGATTTCGGCCCGCAGCTCGGCAAGGCCCTGGCCGGTCTCGCTGCTGGTCGCCAGCACCTCGGGATGGGCCGCACCATGCTTGCGGGCGACCGCTTCGGCCGCGGCGATGGCCCGCGGCACCTCGGCGGGCCTGAGCTGGTCGGCCTTGGTCAGCACGAGCTGGTAGGAGACCGCCGCACTGTCGAGGTTCTTCATGGTCTCGCGGTCGGCCTCCTTCACGCCGTGCCGCGCATCGATCAGCAGGCAGACGCGCTTCAGCGTCGGCCGGCCGCGCAGGTAGGCCGCGGCGAGATCCTGCCAAGCCTCCTTCATCGAGCGCGAGACCTGGGCGAAGCCGTAGCCCGGCAGATCGACCAGGCCGAGCCGGCCGCCGAGATCGAAGAAGTTGATCTGCCGCGTGTGGCCGGGCCGCGACGAGGTGCGGGCGAGCGTGCGCCGGCCGGTCAGCGCATTGACCAGGCTCGACTTGCCGACATTGGAGCGGCCGGCGAAGGCGATCTCGGGCAGCGCGATGGCCGGCAGCGAGTCGAGCGAGGCGGCACCCGCCACGAAGCCGCACGGCCCGGCAAAGAGCTTGCGCGCCGCCTCGATCGCTTCGGGCGCGAGCTCGCCCATCAGCGCTTCTTGCCGCCGCCGCCCTTTCCGCCCTTCTTGCCGCCGCCGCTATCGGCCGGCGCCGGCGCCGGCGCGGCAACGGCGGCCACCGCCGGCTTGTCCTTGCCGCCGCCGACCAGCGTGCCGTGGCGGCGCATGATGGCGTACTGCTGGGCGATCGACAGCACGTTGCTCCACGCCCAGTAGATCACCAGGCCGGCCGCGAACGGCGCCAGCATGAAGGTGAACAGGATGGGCAGGAACTGGAAGACGCGGGCCTGCACCGGATCGGTCGGCTGCGGGTTGAGCTTCTGCTGCAGGTACATCGTCACGCCCATGATGATGGGCCAGATGCCGATGTTGAAGAACTGCAGCAGCTCGGGCACGTGCCAGGGGAACAGCCCGAAGCCGGTCATGATGGTCAGCGGATCGGGCGCCGCCAGATCCTTGATCCAGCCGAAGAACGGCTGATGGCGCATCTCGATGGTGGTGTAGAGCACCTTGTAGAGCGCGAAGAACACCGGGATCTGCACCAGGATGGGCAGGCAACCGGCCGCCGGATTGACCTTCTCGCGGCGATAGAGCTGCATCAGCTCCTGGTTCATGCGCTGGCGGTCTTCGCCGTAGCGCTCCTTGAGCTTCTCCATCTCCGGCTGCAGCGCCTTCATCTTGCTCATCGCCACGTAGGATTTGTTGGCGAGCGGGAAGAACACCGCCTTGACGATCACCGTCAGGGTCAGGATCGCCAGGCCGAAATTGCCGATCTGCACGTACAGCCACTCGAGCAGCCAGAACAGCGGCTTGGTGAAGAACGAGAACCAGCCCCAGTCGATCGTCAGGTCGAACCGTTCGATGCCGTACTTCTTCTCGTAGGAATCGATCAGGCGCACGATCTTGGCGCCGGCGAACAGGCGGGCGTCGGTGGTGGCGCTGGCGCCGGGCGCCAGGGCGAGGGCGGGCGACACGTAGTCGATCTGGAATTTCACGTCGGCATTGGCGCCGGTCCGCTTGATGGTGACGTCGACCTTCGATTTCTGGTCGGGCACCAGGGTCGCCATCCAGTACTTGTCGGTGATGCCGACCCAGCCGCCGGTGGTGGCGAATTTCTGCGGCTTGCCGTCCTTCAGGTCGGAGTAGCTGAACTCCTCGAGCTTGCCGTTGAAGACGCCGTAGGGGCCTTCATGGAGAATATAGATGCCTTCGGCCGGCGGCTGGCCGTAGCGCACGACCAGGCTCCAGGGATAGAGCGTGACCGGCTTGTCGGTCTTGTTCTCGACGCCCTGCTTGACGTCGAACATGAAATATTCGTCGAGCGAGATCAGCAGCGAGAAGACGAGACCTTGGCCGTTGTCCCAGCTCAGCCGCACCGGCTTGCCCGGCGCCATGGTGGTCCGATCGGCGGTCCATAGCGTGTCGGGTCCCGGCACCTTCACGGTGGGATCGGCCGCCGCCCAGCCGAAATCGGCGTAGTAGGGATGGGCGGTGCCGATCGGCGACAGGACCGGCACGGGCGGGCTCTTGGGATCGACGGTTTCGAGGTACTTGACCAGCCGCACGTCGTCGATGCGCGCGCCCGTGAGGTTGATCGAGCCGAGCAGCTCGGGCGTCTCGAACGTCACGCGCGGCGAGCGGGCGAGCGCCTCGGGGCGGCTCACGACCTGGCCCGGCGC
>VGCQ01000502.1 GCA_016870055.1 Alphaproteobacteria bacterium
CAGCGAACGGCGGTCGCTATAGGTCTGCTCTTCCCAATAGACATCGCCGCGCAGCGTGGTGTGGCCGCGGCGCTTGCCGTCGCGCACGTCGAGGAACGGCTTGCCGGTCGACGGGACGGGCCCGCGATAGGGGAAGGGCGCGGCATCGAAGGCCGCGAGCTGGGTCTTCGCTTCAGCGAGCGGCTGCGCGCCGATCGGCCGCGGCGCAACGGCCTTGGCCGTGGTCTGCTTGGTGGTTCGGGCGCGCGCTGGCGTCGGCACGAGAAGGGCTCCCGCGATCAGCGCGCGGCGTATCACGCCACCGCCGGCCGCGCCGGCCCGAGCGGCTTCAGCACCGAGAAGAAGGCGGGCAGCGCCACCAGGTAAGCGAACGCGCCGACCAGCACGACGGCCGGCAGGCCGAAGCTCGTGGCCACGATCGGCACCAGCGCCGCGCCGATCACCGAGAAGCAGCCGTTGATGCCCCACGCCCACAGGAACATGTGGTCCTTGCCCAGCCGCCCGAGTGCGGTCATCGCCGTCGGCATGGGGAAGCCCATCAGAAAGGCCGGCGGCAGGATCAGCAGCAGGCAGAGCACGATGCGCAGCGCATAGGGCAGCGTGCCGATCCAGTCGAGCGCATAGTCGATGGCGAAGGCGTAGAGCGCCAACAGGACGAAGATCGCGAGGAAGATCTTGGGCATGACGCTCCTGGCGCGATCGAGATAGCGCTCGGAGTAGAAGCTGCCGATGCCGGAGAACACCAGCATGCCGGTGATCAGCACCGAGGCCGACACCGTGGCGTTGCTGAGCGCCAGGATGAAGTGGGAGATCATGCCCACCTCGACGATGATGTAGCCCAGCCCCAGGCACAGGAAGTAGATCATGGTGCCGAACTTGCCCGGGTAGCGGCTGAAGATGGTTCGCCAGCCGAAGATCACCGGGAACAGCACCAGCGTGAAGGCGAACACCGCGGCGATGCCGAGCGTCGCCCATAGCAGCAGATAGCCCCATTCGTCCTGCACCAGCTCCAGCCGGTCGGTGAACTTCAGAAGGTCCTTCACCTTGATGTAGGCGGCGAAGTAGGGCTGGTGGTTGGTGAGCACGCGGGTATCGAACACGTACTCGTCCGCCACCTTCTGCCAGCCGCCGTCGATCAGGTAGTGCCAGGCCAGCCGGCCGAGCACCGTCGCCGGCACGCGCGGCACCGGCGGCGCGCCGTCCTTGGCTTCGCTCTGGCCGTCGGATGCCGTCGTCATGCCGGGCGGCGGCTTGTCGCTGGGCTCCTTCTCGGTCAGCGCCGTCGGATCGGGCGGCGTGCCCTCGAAGAAGAACTGGTCGCGATAGTCCTGCAGGATCTGCGGCAGCTCGGCGGTGTCGACCTTGAGGCCGGGATAGTAGATCTCGTCGAACGACATCGCCTTGCTGTGGGCATTCAGCTTGGCGATTTCCTCGGCCGAGAAGCCGCCGCGCTTGTAGAGCACGGTCGCGGTCGAGAGATAGGCCGACACGACGTAGAAGTCGCGCGCCACATCGGCGCCCGCCACATCGCGCGCCGCCGCTACCATGGTGGCGTAGAGCTTCAGCACCGACTTGGGCGGCTCCTCCTTGTTCCACAAGGTGACCGACAGGATGCCGCCCGGCTTCAGCGCGCGCATGTAGGCGCTCATCGCCTGGCGCGTGTAGGCGTACTTCTCGACGATCGAAAAGCCGCCCGGGCTCGACAGGCCGGCGGAGTCGGCGAGCGACAGGTCGATGACGTCGTACCTGTTCTTGGTATGGGCGACGTAGAGGCGGCCGTCATAGTCGATGACGTTGACCTTGGGGTTGCTGAGAATGTCGCCGGTGAAGTCGCGCAGCCCCTTGTCCTCGCGGAACGCCGTCAGGATGGCGGGATTGCCCTCGGCCACCGTGACGCGCTGCGAGCCGGCCTTGAGCGCCACCGCCGTCGACAGGCCGCCGCCGAACTGGACGACGAAGGTGTCGGGGTCCTTCTTCAGGATGTACGGGTAGTACATCGGCAGAAACCGGAAATAGGCGGTCTCGTCGGCCGGCAGGTCCTTGATGATGCCCGACGGGCCTTCCGAATCGATGTACAGCCCGAGATAGGCGTTGGACGGCATCTTGGGCAGGTTGAACGCGGCGTTGTCCGACAGGCCCGGCGCGAAGTGCAGGTAGGAGCTCGAGTAGACCTCGAGGTAGCCGAACGGCGAGGCGCGCTCGTAGGTCCGCTGGTTGTCGGGGAACTTGCGGGCGTAGGACACGCCCTTGTAGTCCGACACTGCGAGCTTGGGGATGCCGAGCATGCCGGGGGCCACGTAGTGCACCGCGGCGGAGAGGAGCGCCGCCACCACGATCGCCAGCACGCCGCGCCGATCGCCCAGCGCCACGAACCACAGCACGCCACCCACCAGCCACAGGACCAGCGGCGCCATGATGAGATCGTCGGGCCGATAGATGTACATGGCGAGCAGCACAGAGAGCCCGCACAGGCCCGAGCCGACCAGGTCGGCGAAGTAGACGCGATTGAAGGTCTTCTGCGCCTTCAGGAAGACCACGCCGAGATAGAGCGCGCCCGCCAGGAAGGGCAGGAAGTAGAGCACGAAGTTGGCGAACAGCCGCCACTTCTGCATCGGGTCGGAGACCAGGAAGATGGCGTTGAACGGCACCTGCTGGGCGGCGAGGTTGCACACCACCATCAACGGCCCGAAGGCGAGCAGCGCACCCTTGACCGCGCCCACCCAGTGGCGCTCGAACCAGCCTTTGCCGACGCACATCACGGCGCTGGTGAGGCCGAAGCCGAACATCGCGAGGCTCACCACCAGCGAGCCGAAATGCGCCCAGCTGCCGACCGAGAACACGCGCATGATGCCGATCTGCAGCGCGATGATGCTGCCGGCGACCAGGCCGACGGACAGATAGAAGGAAAGCGGCGGGCGGTGGTCGAGATCGACCGTAACGGTCAAGGGGGGCTCCTGCCGGTCGTTGTTCTCTTGGGAGCGCGGACCTCCAGGTCCGCGCTCATGAGCGGACTTGAAGGTCCGCGCTCCGGGTTACCTGTTGTGCGTGCCGACGATCTTGTCGCCTTCGAGCTTGGTGAA
>VGCQ01000503.1 GCA_016870055.1 Alphaproteobacteria bacterium
CTACGCGGTCCCACCTTCCGGAAGGGCAGGAGCTGGGCTATCCTGTCGTCAATCGGGGGCGGATCGACCGCCCATCTGGGAAATGTCGGCTTGGTATCGTCGAGCGCATGGAGCGCCGCGATGCCGAAGGCGCGCAGGCCGTGCTCGCCGAGCATATCGTCGACGCGCGCAACCGTGCGATGGGGGTATGATCGGGACAGATGACAACGGAATTGCGGGCGGAGCCGACGGCCCGTGACGGAACGAAAAATCCAACAGAGGGAGAGAATGCAATGAAACCCAACGCCATTTCCCGCCGGAAATTCGTCAAAGCGGCGGCACTCGGGGCGCTCGCGACCCCGATGCTCAATACGAAGACGGTGTTTTCGCAGGCCGGCGCCTTCAACTGGAAGCGCTTCTCGGGACAGAGCATCGAGGTCTCGCTGACCCTCGGGCCGCGCGCGACCAATCTGCGCACCCATGAGAAGGAATTCACCGAACTGACGGGGATCAAGGTCGGCTCCGAGGTGGTGCCCGAGCAGCAGCACCGCCAGCAGCAGGTGATCCAGTTCAACTCGGGCAATCCGCAGTTCGACGTGACGTCGGTGTCGTGGCACGTGCAGAAACGGCTGTTCGGCAAGTCCAAGTGGCTGATCGACATGAAGCCGCTTCTCGCCGACTCCCAGCTCACCGCGCCGGACTACGACTGGCCCGACTTCACCGCCGGCGGCGTGCGCTGGGCCACCCAGGCCGACGGCCGCATGGACACGCTGCCCGCCAACATCGACCCCTGGATGATCTACTACAACAAGGAACTCTTCGCCGCGAAGGGGCTCGCGTTCCCGCGGACCTTCGAGGAGATCGTGATGGCGGCCGAAAAGCTCACCGACAAGTCGGCGGGTATCTATGGCTGGGTGTCGCGCGGTCTCAAGAACGCGAACGTGCCGGTATGGACCAGCTTCATGCTCGGACACGACGTCGACCCGGTCGATCCGAAGACCGTGAAGCTGCAGACGACGACAGACGGCTCGGTCGCCGCGGCCGAGTACTACAAGAAGCTCAACCGCGAATACGCACCGCCGGGGACGGTCGGCTTCAACTGGAACGAGGCGCAGACCTCGTTTAGCCAGGGCAAGATCGGCATGTGGATCGACGGCATCGGCTTCGCGCCGCCGCTTGAGGACCCGACCAAGTCGCGCGTCGTCGGCAAGGTCGGTTATGCGGTCATGCCTCAGGGGCCGAGAGCACGCCATTCCGCGACCTTCGGCGACGGCATTGGCGTTGCGGCCGGCAGCAAGAAGAAGGAGGCGGCCTATCTCTACTGCCAGTGGGCGACGTCAAAGCTGATGTCCAACCGGTTGCTGCAGTCGGGCGGCGGTTCGCCATGTCGCGCTTCGCCGTACAAGTCGGCCGAAGTCATCGCCGGCCTGAAAATGCCGCGTGAGTGGCTGTCCTGCCTCGAGGCATCCACGGCGATCGGTCGCCCGGGGCTGCCGGAAATCGTGCCAGTGACGGAGTTCCGGGACGTCTTTGGTGTCGGCCTGACGAACACGATCGGCGGCGCCGACGCTCGCGCGGAGATGCAGAAGGCCACCGAAGCCTTCGCGCCGGTCCTCGCGAAGTCCGAAGCCTGAACCAGGTGTACCCCGCCGCGGCGGATCGCCGCGGCGGGGACCCTGGAGGAACGTTTGCATGACAGCGAAGTCCGCCGCCATTGATCGCGGCTATCGCCGCAACTACCTGCCTTTCGCCTATCCGGCGCTACTGATCACCGGGGCTGTGATCGTCTTTCCGTGGCTGTTCACGATCTTCATGAGCGTGCACGAATGGAAGATCGGTTCGCCGCGCGCGTTCGTCGGCCTCAGCAACTACGCCCGTCTGGTGGGCGACGAACGCTTCATCGAGTCGATCGGCACGACGCTCTATTTCACGCTGCTTTCCGTGGTATTGCCGGTCGGGCTGGGAACTTTCAGCGCGCTGATCTTCAACGAGCGCTTCCCGCTGCGCGGGCTGTGCCGCGCGATATTCATCCTGCCGATGATGGCGACCCCGGTTGCCGTCGCCCTGGTGTGGAAGATGATGTTCCACCCGCAGCTCGGGGTGCTCAACTACTTGCTCAGTCTGGTCGGCCTGCCGCCGACGCTCTGGCATACCTCGCTCGACACGGTGATCCCGACACTGGTCATGGTCGAGGTCTGGCACTGGACGCCGCTGGTCATGCTGATCGTGCTGGGCGGGCTCGCCGCGGCGCCGACCGAACCATATGAATCCGCGCGCCTGGACGGCGCCAATCCCTGGCAGATGTTCCGCTACATCACCCTGCCGCTGATCATGCCGTTCGTCGTGCTGGCGGTCGTCATCCGCACCATCGACGCCCTCAAGGCGTTCGACACGATCTTCGTGATCTCGGAGGGCGGACCCGGAACGGCCTCGGAGACGATCAACATCTATCTCTACCTTCAGGCCTTCGCCTTCTACAACATCGGCTACGCGTCGGCGATCGTGGTGGTCTTCTTCGTGCTGATCATCCTGATGGCCATGGTCCTGCTGTGGCTGCGGCAGAAGGCGAAATGGTCGTGAGCGCAGCTTCGCCCGGAATCCTCTGGCGCGCGAAGCGGGCGCTGTCGAAGCTCGCCTTCGCCTTCTCGGTGTTCGTGATCGTTTCGCCGGCGATCCTGGTCCTGCTCTGGATGCTGTCGCTCTCGCTGAAGAACGAGGTCGACAACATGGCCTATCCGCCGGTCTTCGTTCCCAGCCCGCCGACCTTGGCGAATTTCGCGGCGGTGTTCGAGAACAGCAACCTGATGCGCTACCTGGTGAACAGTCTGCTCGTGACGGGCGGCGCGACGCTGGTGGCGATTCTTGTCGGCGTGCCGGCCGGCTACGGGATCGCCAAGGCTTCGGCCCATCGCACCGCGATCTGCATCCTGATCGCGCGCATCACGCCGGCGCTCAGCTACCTGATTCCGCTCTACATGGTCTATCACATGCTGGGTCTGACCGGCAGCCTGTTGCCGATTTTCATCACCCATCTGGTGATCACGATCCCGATCTTCGTCTATGTGATGATCGGCTTCTTCGA
>VGCQ01000504.1 GCA_016870055.1 Alphaproteobacteria bacterium
ACGTCGGCATAGGTCACCGGCTGGGAGACGCGTTGCTTGACTTGACGGATATAGCGGCGGAGCTGTGCGGGCGTCAGTTCCTTGCGCAACAAGACCTCGTTGCCGACGATCACCCGCTCGACCGTGTCCTTGTACTTGTTGGCGTGGTCGATCAGCAGATTGATCTGCTCGAGGTTCTCCTTGTCGTTGTCGTTCAACCAGGCGCCATGCCAGACCTTCAGCCCATACTTGCCGGCGCGTTGCGGCACGGTCTCCAGATTTTCCCCCGTCGAGTAAGTCCGCACGGCTTTTACCTTGCCCTGCAGGCGGCGCAGGTCCTGCTCGATCTGGTCGGGCGTCGGGAAAATACGGCTGAGCGGGCTCTGACCCGGTCGATAGGGCGCGAACGACACGCTCTGCAGCGGCGCAGCGGTCCAGCCGGCGACCTCGACCGGCCTGTTGGGCCACCACCACCACAAGAGATTGAGCGCGGCGACAGCCACAAAGGCGATCAGCGCCACCAGGACACGCATGCTGAGGCTTTTAGCAGGATCGGCTGCGCAAAAGTGCGGCTTTTCGCGGGCGGTTGTCCCCAATGATCATGGCGATCAGGCGGCGCCCCGCTGAACCCCGGCGATAGCCTGGCGGACGATCTGATGGCCGCGGAACAGCACGGCCTCTTTCCAATCGTCGGTCTCGGGGTAGAACTGTCGGCGCATCGCTGCCCGGATCGGACCCGCCTCATTGCCCAATGGATCGCCATATTTGTGCAGCCAATGATCGGCACGAAAGGCTCGCTGACCGCTGTCGCGGTCGAATGTGCCGAACTCCAGGGTGCACATGGTGAGCCGCGTTTCGGGTTCGACGAGCACGCGGTTGAGGCCATAGTGGCCGAGGCCATCGCGCGCCTGCGACGCCGTCTGGCCGCGCTTGGATTCGGTCACCGACTCTCCCCAAAACGCCCGCACGCGACGCGAACCGGCTGAACCAATGTCATAGTGCGTGATCGGCTCACCGTAGCCATAGGGCCCGAGGCCGGTATGGAAGTCGATCACTGCCACGTCCTGCCGCCCCTTGAGGAAGCGGTCGACGATGGCGTGCAGGGTGCGGTTGGACCAGGAGGGCCCGCCGCCGCCGAAGAACAGCCCGTCGGGATGGCTGTACTGACCGCCGGAGACCGCTCTGAAGTAGGCGACGTCACCCACTTTCTTGCGATAAGCGGTAAGTTTTTCCTCGGCGGCGTCGAGCGACGAAGCGCTGAGATCGGCTGGCACCAGGTAGTCGGCGATCTCGAGGTACCCCTCGTTCACCGGATACGGCTTGCTGTGATCGACGTAGTTGCGGTTGAGGTCGTTGCCTTCCTCCGTGACGCGGCGCGTCCAGGCGAAGCCGTAGGGGTTGATGGCGTGTATCAACACAGCCGCGGTGTCCTTGGGCAAGCCGGCCGCGCCGACTCTGGCGAGCCAATCGACCTGAAATCCCGAGCCGCAATAGCCTTCGACGCCATGCGTCGAGGAGATCGTGACCACGACTCGCGACGCATCGTCGGTTCCCAGACGCGCCACGTCCGTCGACAGCGACTCACCCCGTGGCCCCTTGGACGGGTTGTCGCAGCGCCAGGTCTTCGCGCCGGCGACGCGGGCCGCCGCCAGGAACTTGTCGCGCGCCTCGTCATAGCTTTCGGCAAAGGAGTGGACGTTGCTCATCGGGGCCGCTTCAAGTGCGCAGCGTCAGACCGCCATCGACCACCAGCTCGTGCCCGGTGATGAAGTCGGCTTCGTCGGACGCCAGCAGGAGGGCGCCGCGCGCGATATCGATCGGCTGGCCCAGCCGCCGCAACGCCGCCTTCTTCTCCCAGACGGCCCGGATCTCGGGCTTGTCGAAGTTGGTGCGTGTCATGCCGGTGTAGATCGCGCCGGGGCAGATGTAGTTGGCGGTTATGTTGAACTTGCCGAGCTCGAGGGCCAGCGTCCGGGTGAGCCCGCCGACGCCCGCCTTGGACGCACAGTAAGCGGCGAGGCCATAGTCCGTGTCGAAGGCCATCACCGACGCGGTATTGACGATGCGCGCCCGCCCCATCTCCTTGGCGCGCGCCCTGAGGGCCGGGATGGCCTCCCGGCACAGCCGGAACATCGCCCGTACATTGACGGCATTGACGTGGTCCCAGTGTTCGTCGGTCATTTCCTCGACGAAGGCGCGGCCACTGACCCCGGCATTGTTGAACAGGATGTCGATCGCGCCGAACTTGGCCAGCGCCGCCGCGACGATCTGCTTGGGCGAGTCGTCGCCGGTGATGTCGCAACCGAGCGCTGCAATGGCGTTGTTGCCGGCATGGGCCTGATCGATCGCCGAGCCCGGCCGATCGACCGCCAAAACCCGAGCCCCTTCGTCGGCGAAGAGCTTGGCCGCCGCCGCACCGATGCCCGATGCCGCGCCCGTCACGATCGCGATCTTGCCCGTCAACCTAGCCATGACTTCCCCTTCATTCGACCTTCACACCCGAGGCCAGCGCCACACGTTGCCAAAGCGCCAGGTCCTTCTCCAGCACGTCGCCGAAGCCTTTGGCGCCCTGGCCCACTGGATCGGCACCCAGCTTGACCATGCGATCCCTGACGTCGGGCAACCGCACCGCCTCGGTGAAGGCCCGCTCGAGCTTGCGAATGACGGTGCGCGGCGTTCCAGCCGGCGCCATGACACCGGCCCACACGACCACTTCGGCGGCAGGCCAGCCGGCTTCCGCCATCGTCGGCACATCGGGCAGCAGCGGCGACCGGTTGGCCGTCGTCACGGCAAGTGGCCGCAGCTTACCTGCGGCGACCATCGAGGCTGCCGATGCCGTGCTGGTGAACATGGCCTGGACCTGGTCCGCTTGTAGATCGTTCAGGGCCGGCGCCGCTCCCCGATAGGGGACGTGGACGATATCGACGTCGGCCGCGAGCTTCAGGCTCTCCATGACCAAGTGCGAGATCGTGCCGACGCCGGTTGAGGCATAGTTGAGGCCGCCGCGTCGGGCGCGCGCCGCAGCGACGAGATCGTCGACGCTCTGCATCGGTGAGTTGCCGGCAA
>VGCQ01000505.1 GCA_016870055.1 Alphaproteobacteria bacterium
CGATGCGCGCATGAGCGGCACGGCTTTCGGCACCATCGTGCTGCACGTCGCGCCCGAGGCCGCCATCGGCGGACCGCTGGCGCTGGTCAGGACCGGCGACCGCATCACACTGGACGTGCCCAAACGCCGGCTCGAGCTGCATGTCGACGCCAAGGAGTTGGCGGCGCGGCGCAAGGCCTGGAAGGCGCCGACCCCACCGGCCGGCAGTGATCGCGGCTACACCGGCCTCTTCCACAAGGAAGTGTTGCAGGCCGACGAAGGTGTCGACTTCGACTTTCTCGGGCCGGCCAAACCGTGACCACGGTCACGCTCCCCAGCGTCTCGGTCGTCGTCACCTGTTACAACTGCCGTGACTATATCGGCGACGCCATTCGATCGGTCGCCGGCCAGACGTTTCACGACTTCGAGTGCGTCATCGTCGACGATGCCTCGACCGATGATTCGGCCGAGGTCGTGCGTCGGACCCTCGAGGAACTCGCCGACAGGCGCTTCTCGCAGATCCGTCTCGACAAGAACCGTGGCCAAACCGGCGCCACGCGGGCCGGGCTGGCAGCAACCCGGGCGACCTTCGTGTGTTTCCTCGACTCGGACGACTCGTGGAATTCCGACTTCCTGGAACGTCATGTCGCGGCCCATCTGAATGAGACCTACGCCGTGGGCTTTACCGCATGCAACGCGCGGCTGATCGACGGCCAAGGCAAGCTGATCGCCGGATGCGTCTACTGGTTCGGCCAGGACCGCGCCCGCGCCGATCGCGATCGCGCTTTCGCGCCAGTCGATCCCGCGCGCGTTCCGCGGCTCGATCCCGCGGCCAAGACGGCGCAATGGCAGAAGCAGACGCCCTATCGGCTCTACACCAAGCGAGCGGTGCATTGGGTGTGGGTCAGCACGTCCTCGATGATGTTTCGGCGCTCGCTGATCGACCTGATTTTCCCCGACGATGAGGAAGTGTTCCGCCTCCACATGGATTTCTACGTCGTTGTGATGGCGCAGATGGTCGCCGGATCGTTGCTGATTGACGAAGCGCTCTACGCCTATCGCCTCCACGGTCGCAACGGCGCCGCCGACAATCCCGTGCTGGGCGGCCGCCTCCATCTCTCCAGCCGGAACTGGGGCGATACCTACGCGGTGATGTTGGATCGCATGCTGCACGCCATGCGGCGCGATCGCGAGCGGTTCATCGGCGCGCTGGGTGATCGCCAATACCGCCGCATGCTGCTGCGCATGCAGGCGGCCCGCGCCAGCTGGCCGGTATCCTGGTTGCTGCAGATGCGGAGCTGGCTGGTCTGAACCCTGCCCAGGCTGGCTCGGCGCCGGCAAGCTGTTATAGTCGGCGTGACGGTCGTCTGACCGTGAACGGGCCGGGGAAGAGTAGGCGCCGTGTATCGCGTGAAGCAGCTTGTCTGCGCCATTGCCGTTTGGGGATTGCTTGTCGGCTCGGCCCTCGCCCAAGGGCCGGTCGATACGACGGCCGAGCAGCAGCGTGAGTACGACGCGACATTCCAGGAGATGCTCAACAATCCGGCGATCCTCGATATCCTGTTCAAGTTCGCCACCATTGCCACCAAGACCGGCGACTATGAGGGCGCGATCTCGGCCCTGGAGCGCATGCTCCTGATCAATCCCGATCTTCCGCGTGTCCGCCTCGAGCTCGGCGTGCTGTACTACCGCCTGGGCTCCTACGAAGTGGCGCGCACCTACTTCGAAGCGGTGCTGGCATCGGCCAGCCTGACGCCGGAGGTCCGGGCGCGCACCGAGCAATTCATGGCCGAGATCGAGAAGCGGCAGAGCCGCTCGCGCTTCGCAGGCGAAGCTTTCGGTGGTGTGCGCTACCAGAGCAATGCCAATCTCGGCCCGCCGACCTCCTCCGTCCGACTGTTTGGCCAGACGGCCAACCTTAACGCCTCGTCGGTCGGTACGCCCGATTGGGGCCTCGTCAGCTCCGGCTTCCTGCGCCACACCTACGATTTCGGCAATCAGGATCTCGGGGTCCTCGAGACACAACTGACCGGGTATGCCAACCGGCAGTTCCACGTATCGCAGGCCAACGTGTCGATCCTCGACCTCACGTCAGGGCCGCGCTTTCGCGCCTTCGCTGGCTACTTCGAAGACATCAGCATCAAGCCGTTCCTGACGGCCGGCTACATCTGGGTGAACGACACGAGCTACTACGGCGCCTGGGGATCGGGCGTCGAGGTCGGTGCCCTGCTCACGGAGCGGCTGCGCAACACCACTCTCTTCCTCGGGCGCCGACAAGCGCATCCCAACACGTGGTTTCTGCCGACCAACGATCAGTTCAATGGCTGGGAGTATTCGGCCAACACGACCTTCTCCTACCAGCTCACCGAAATCGTCCAGCTTTTCACCAATGGCAACGTCCAGCGGTATCTCACGGACAGCACACCGTGGCAGAACTATCAACTTCTGGGCGCGGGCGGCGGCATGCAGTTCCGCTTCACCGATCCAGCGTTCAAGACCGGCTTGCCGTGGAGCGTCGGCCTGTCGGTCAACGTGCAATGGTGGACCTACGACCAACCTGACGCCATCGTCGATCCTACCGTCAATCGGCTGCAGACAGACGTGATCGTCAACGTGACCCTGGCCATTCCTTTCGACGAGCGGACGACACTCACCACATCCGTCGGCCGTTTCGCCCGCACTGCGAGCATCCCCAACTACGAATTCACTAACAACAGTTTCCTGATGGGCGTAAGCTGGCGTTTCTGAGGATCGGGCTTGGAGGTCGACATGACGACAGCTCCGCTCAGCCGTTGCCTTTCGCGCTACACCACGATCGCCTGCGCGGTCGTTGTTGTGCTGATCGGCCACCCCCAGGCGATACGCGACGCCGTAGCCGGCGTCGGTGTCACGTCGGCGACCGATGGCGATCCACTCGGCAAGCCACCGTCCGCGGCCGAGCGTGTCCTGCGGATCGGCATCGACGTGCAGGCCAACGAGTTGATCACGACGCAGACCAACGACCGCGCGCACCTCGTCTTCCTCGACGGCTCCTCGCTCACGGTCGGGCCCAACGCCCGGCT
>VGCQ01000506.1 GCA_016870055.1 Alphaproteobacteria bacterium
GTCCAACGACCCGCGCTACGATCGTTACTGGAGCGCCTACCATCGGCTGATGGAGCGGCGCGGCGTCACCGAGCCCACGGCGCGCAACCTGGTGCGTTCCAGCCCGACCTTGATCGCGGCCCTCGCAGTGCAACTCGGCGATGCCGACGCCATGATCGCCGGCACCTACGGCCGCTTTCGCACCCACTTCGCCCATGTCCGCGACGTCATCGGCACGCGGCCCGGCGTCAAGCAGATGGCGGCGCTCAGCCTCCTCGTCATGCCGACGCGCTCGCTGTTCATCGCCGACACCTACGTCAACGACGATCCCGATCCCGAGGCGCTGGCCGACATCACCTTGCTCGCGGCCGACGCCGTGCTGCGCTTCGGTATCCAGCCCAAGGTGGCGCTGATTTCGCATTCGAGCTTCGGCAGCTCCGACCATCCGTCGGCGCGCAAGATGGCGGCGGCGGTCAAGCTCCTGCAGCAGCGCGCGCCCTCGCTGGAGGTCGAGGGCGAGATGCACGGCGATGCCGCCCTCGACCCCGAGATCCGCCACAACGTCTTCCCGCGTTCGCGGCTCAGCGGCTCGGCCAATCTGGTGATCTGCCCGTCGCTCGACACTGCCAACATCGCCTTCAACCTGCTCAAGACCGCGGCCGACGGCCTGCATATCGGACCGATGCTGCTCGGCACCGCGCGGCCGGCGCACGTGCTCACCTCGTCGGTGACGGCGCGCGGCATCCTCAACATGGCGGCGCTGGCCGTCGTCGAGGCGCAGCGCCTTGCCGAGGCGCGGGGATGAGCGCCGAGCCCGACGTCCTCGAGGAGGTGACGCCGGAACTGGTCCGCCGGGTCGAGGCGGCCCTTGCCGAAGACGGGATCGCGGAGGTCGAGGCGCTGCTCGCCGGCCTGAGCGCCGCGGGCCAGGCGTCGATCCTCGAGCAGGTCGCCGATCCCGAACGCGAGCGCCTGGTCGAGCTGCTGAAACGCGACCTCGACCCCGAGACGCTGGTCGAGCTCGACGAGGAGGTACGCGAGACCGTCCTCGACCAGCTCGACAGCAAGGACATCGCCGCTGCGGCGCGCGAGATGGAGACCGACGATGCGGCCGCCATCCTCGAAGAGCTGCCCGAGGCCGAGCGCCGCGAGGTGTTGGCCGAGCTGCCGGCCCGGGATCGAGCCGAGATCGAGAGCGCGCTCGCCTACGAGGAGGACACCGCCGGTCGCCTCATGCAGCGCTCGCTGGTCAAGGTGCCGGACGGCTGGACGGTCGGCGAGGTGATCGACCATTGCCGCGAGGCGACCGACCTGCCCGACGACGTCTACGACATCTTCGTCGTCGACCCGTCGGGGCGGTTGAAAGGATCGGTGCCGCTCGGCCGCATGCTGCGCACCAAGCGGCCGGTGCCGATTCTCGACATCGTCGATCCCGACATTCCCTCGGTGCCGACCAGCGCAGGGCAGGAGGAGGTGGCGCACCTGTTTCGCGACAAGAACCTGGTGTCGTGCCCGGTGGTCGACGAGCGTGGCCGCCTGCAGGGCGTGATCATGGTCGACGACGTGGTCGACGTGATCGACGAGGAGGCCGAGGAGGATTTGCTCAAGATGGGCGGCGTCGGTCACGACGACATGCATGCCGCGCCGGTGCGCACCGCACGGCAACGCGCGTTGTGGCTGCTGGTAAATCTTGCCACCGCGATCCTCGCATCGCTGGTGATCGGCCAGTTCGAGCACTCGATCGAGAAGATCGTGGCGCTCGCCGTGCTGATGCCGATCGTGGCCTCGATGGGCGGCAATGCCGGCACCCAGACCGTGACCGTGGCGGTGCGCGCGCTCGCCATGGGCGAGCTCACCGCGGCCAATGCGCTGCGCTTCGTCGCCAAGGAGGCGACGGTGGGCGGCCTGAACGGCATCATCTTCGCCCTGATCATGGGGACGGCGGTCGTCGCCTGGTACGGCGACTGGCGGCTGGGCGCGGTGATCGGCGCGGCCCTGGTCTGCAACCTGATCGCCGCCGCGCTGGCCGGCGCCCTGATCCCGCTCACCCTGAAGCGGGCGGGCGTCGACCCCGCGGTATCCTCGACCGTGTTCCTGACCACGGTGACCGACGTGATCGGCTTCCTGGCTTTCCTCGGCCTGGCAACCGCCTTCCTGCTCTAGTGTCCCGGCTCGGAAGTTCGTTGGATTGGAGGGCTGCTACGCCGTCATCTCGACGCGACCGGTCTGAGGTCGGGACCAAGTCGTCCTGAGCGGAGCGAAGGATCTCATTGCAGTTGTTGTAGGCGCGGTCGTTGAAACGTCATGAGGTCCTTCGCTCCGCTCGGGACGACGAGTCGGATTTCAGTGGTCGCTAGACTTGCCGAGGCGCTGAGGCGCCTCAAGTTCCTAGGCTCGTCTTAGTCCAGCGACCTTCTGAACCAGGACACCAGAGCAGGATGAGATGAAGTGGAGCCGCTTGCGGTTCCACTTCATCTCATTCGCGCGCAGCGGTGTTGCGTATTGCAGCAGGCATTATGAGTTCAGCTGATTCCAGCTGAACTCATAATGTTCTAACGCGCAAAGTCGAGGCGGCCGTGCAGGGCGCCGCTGCGCCCGGGCCAGGCGTGCGATGCCGCGCCGTCGCGCAAGGCCGCCAGCAACTCGCCGTCGATGTCGGCACGCCACGCCAGCATGACGCGGCGTTCGAGCGCGACCTCGCGGATCTCGGCCGAGGCCATGCCCGGCCGCAGCAGCGAGCGCGGCATCAGGCTGACGCCGAGACCTGCCAGGACCGCGGCCGCACAACGCTCTTCGTCGGCCGAACGCAGCACGGCGCGCGGCCGCACGCCGTCGGCCGCGAACAGCCGCTGCGCCTCGTCGTGCGCTTCGCAGGCGGCGCGCAGCACGAAGGCGGTGTCGGCGAGATCCTTGATCGACCAGCGATCGCGCGTCGCCGCGAGATGGTCGTTGGCGGCGGCCAGCAGGTAGGCCTCGCGCCACAGCGATGCTGCGTTGTCGGCGGCGATCGTTTCGCGCGCAGCG
>VGCQ01000507.1 GCA_016870055.1 Alphaproteobacteria bacterium
CTTGACGGTCGCCGGATCGACCACTTCGACCTTCTCGATGTCGGTGTAGAGCGACTTGGCCGGGTTGGTCGAATCCGGTGCGAACAACCGGTCGAGCGAGAACTTCACGACCGAAGCATCGAGCGGCTCGCCATCATGGTACTTCACGCCCTGGCGAATCTTGAAGAGGTACTCCTTGCCGTCCTCCGAGATGCTCCAGCTCTCGGCGAGGCCGGGGCCGATCGCGCCGTTGCGATCGATACGGCCGAGCGATTCGAAGATGTTGGGCGTCGTCACCTCGCGGATGGCGGCGGCGGCATTCTTGGTCGGATCGAGCACCGGCGGCTCGAGCGACAAGCCGATCACCAACCGATCCTTGGCCTGTGCCCGTGCCTCGGAACCGAGCAGCGGGGCAACGGCGAGCGCGCCGGCGGCGCCGAGCAGATGACGGCGGGAAAGTGCGTTCACGGGAGCCCTCCTCTGAAGTCGGCCGAGTTTATCAGCGGCCGAACGTGTCGCGCCAGCCGCGCGCCGCGCCGAGCGTGACGGCGTGATAGACACCGCGCGCCACGGCGCGCGCCAGGCAATCGGCCGCCAGCGTGCCGAGCTCGGCCAGCGCCAGCGGGTCGCCGGCAAGATCATGGCGGCCAGTGGCGATCGCGAACACCGTGTCGCCGTCCTGCGGCGTGTGCACCGGCCGGATCGAGCGGGCGAGCCCGTCTTGCGCCATCACCGCCAGTCGCCGGGCCGACGCCTTGTCGAGACGGGCGTTGGTCGCGACGACAGCGATCGTGGTGTTGGCGCGCGGATCGTGGCGGGCGGCGTCGGCGGGATCGTGCGTGAGGTCGGCGCGATCGTGCGACACCGGCAATGCGAGGCCATGGGCGGGCGGCGGCAAGCCACCGAACTCGCCGTTCTGCTCCAGCGCCCAGGCCCAGAATTGCGCCATGTCGCCCATGGTCGTGTAGCCGCGCGCGTTCACCGCCACCAGTGCGCCCACCTGCAGGCCGCTCGCCGGGTCGACCGCAGAGGCGCTGCCCAGGCCGCCCTTGAGGTTCCCTGCCTTGGCGCCCATGCCGGCGCCGGCATTACCCAAGGCGAAGGTGCGGTCGGCCAAGCCGGCGGCTTCGTAGGCGAGCTCGCGATAAGGCGGCCAGTCCCATCCCTTGGCGCCGCCGTTCAACAGATCGAACAGGATGGCGGTGGGCACGATCGGCACGATCGCATCGGCGACGGCGACGCCGCGGCCGCGCTCGCGCAGCCAGCGCATCACCCCGTCGGCCGACGACAGGCCGTAGGCCGAGCCGCCGCTCAGGCACACCGCATCGATGCGATCGACGCGGCAGGACGGATCGAGCAGGTCGGTCTCGCGCGTGCCCGGCGCGCCGCCGCGCACGTCGACCGAAGCCACCGACGGGCTTTCGCACAGCACGACAGTGACGCCGGAGCGCAGGCGCTGATCTTCACGGTTGCCGACCAGGATGCCGTCGACGTCGGTGATGAGGTTTTTGGCGCCGGGCTTCAGCATCGTCAGTCGAGCTGCAGAGTCAGCGCCTTGAGGTAGGCCGTCTCCGGCAAACCTGGATGCACCGGATGATCGAGCGCGGCGCCGGAACTCAGCAGGATGCGGCCGCTGCGGCCGGCATCGCGCAGGCCGCGCCTGACTTGCTCGCCGAACAAGGGTGGGTCGACCAGGTGAGAGCATGAAGCGACGAACAGAAACCCGCCCTTGGCAACCAGCGGCGCCGCCAGCCGCACCAGCTTGCGGTAGCCCTGGGCGCCGGTCTTGAGATCCTTGCGGCTCTTCACGAAGGCCGGCGGATCGCAGATCACGAGGTCGAACGTCTCGCCGGCCCGCCGTTCCAGGGCGTCAAACGCCTCGGCCTTGTCGAACGACACGATCTTGTCGACGCCATTGAGGTCCGCCGCGGCCTTGGCTGCGTCGAGAGCGGCCTGCGAGCGATCGATGCAGACGACCGATCGCGCATCGCGCTTGGCCGCCAGGACACCGAAGCCGCCGCTGTAGGAGTAGACATCGAGCACGCGCGCGTCCTTGGCCAAGCCGGCCACGAAGCGGCGGTTGTCGCGCTGGTCGTAGAACCAGCCGGTTTTCTGGCCACCGGACAAGTCGGCGACGAACCGCGCATCGTTCTCGACCAACTCGATCGGCCCGGCGGCATCGCCCTTAGCGACCGACGTGCCCCGCGTCAGGCCTTCCAGCTCGCGCACTGGTGAATCGTTCTTGAGCACGATCGTCTTGGGCGACAGCTCGGCGTCCAGCGCCTCCAACAGAACGGGTGTCAGCAGCTCCATACCGGCGGTGTTGACCTGCACCGCCAGCGCATCGCCGAATCGGTCGACGATCAGGCCCGGCAGTCCGTCGGCTTCGGCATGGACCAGCCGATAGAACGGCACGCCGATCAGGCGGTCGCGCAGCGCCGCCGCCTGGGCCAGCCGCCGCCCGAAAAACAGCGCATCGACCGTGGCCTCGGGATTGCTCGTGAGCAAGCGGGCAGCGATCAGCGAATGCGGGTTGAAGGTGACGAGGCCCAACGCCTCGCCGCCCGGCGCGCGCAGGACAGCCAGCGAGCCCGGGGCGATCGCCCTGGTCTCGGCATCCATCAGAATCTCGTTGGAGAAGGCCCACGGATGGCCGGCGCGTACCCGGCGATCCTCGCCGGCCCGCAGCAGCACGCTAGGCAGTTTCTTTTGAGCCAACCGACCTAATCTCCTGCCGCCACGCCATCTCGGCGCGGATCGGCGCCGCCCTGCCAGCCATCCTCGATCCGGCGAATGCCGGCGAGGCCACCGTCGTGGCGGCGGACTTGTACCCGATGGCCCAGCGCGCGCAAGCCGTCGGCTCGCGCCGCTATTGCCATGCCCTCCTCGAGTTCCGTCGTGCCGTTGAGCTCGATCAGCCGCGGCTGGGCGATCGCCTGCTGCATGGTGAGGTTCCAGTCGAGCAGGCCAATGATGGTCTGCAGCGCGTCGCCGATGATGCGCG
>VGCQ01000508.1 GCA_016870055.1 Alphaproteobacteria bacterium
TCGTGGCAATCGTTGGCAGGGCAGAATAGAGCCGCAGCCGAAACGTCGCATTGGTTTCGGTCGTGCCGGACTTCTGCAAACGAATGAACGGAATCTCGAACGGGATGTTGTTGCCGGTGACGGCGAACGACATTATGCCGCCATTGGCTACCGTGACCGACGCCGCCATCATGCACGACGTGCTGAAAGGCCCGACCGCCAAGGATCCGTGGACCCTGTCGGGCGGCGTGCAGCATCCCTTGTCGCCCAAGCTCGCGGGCGAGGATCTGTCGGGTGTGCGGTTGGGCTACGTCGAGCGCACGGCCAATCCGCGGCTGGCGGGCGATGTGCGCGCCAACACGCTCGCCTGCCTCGCCGCCTGGCGGACGTTGGGCGCCGAGGTCGAGGACGTGACCGATGCGATCGACTGGATCGAGTACGAAGGCCGCGTGCTCTATCAGGCGAACTTCGCGGTGTTCTGCGCCCAGTACCTGCCGAAGTGGCAGAACCGGATGGACCCGGTGACACTGGCTTTCATGGCGCGTGGCGGCAAATTCACCCTCGCTGATTTCCGCAACGCGCAGTACGCGCGCACCGCCCTGTTCCGCCGCATCCAGGTGCTGCTCGAGCGCTACGATTTCCTGGTGATGCCGACCAACGCGCGCACCGCGCTCGAGGTCGGCCACGACGCCGCCAACGACGAGGTGGTGATCGACGGCGTGAAATGCGGCATCACCCGCCAGGGCTGGACCTCGTATCAGTACCCCTTCAACCTCACCGGCCATCCCGCGCTCGCCGTGCCCTCGGGCTTCGGCGCCGACGGCCTACCGACCTCGATCCAGATCGTCGGCCGCTGGGGCCACGAGACCGACGTGCTGCGGCTGGGCGCGCTCCTGGAAGCGACGCGGCCATGGTCGGAGTATCGGCCGCAAGGACTCGCGACCGGCCATTGATCGCTCCGGTCGGGCAACGAGACGGCTGGCGACCGCTGCTCCCGACGACGCGCTTGGCGCAACGATCCTGCATCGAGTCTTTGCGCAGCAATCAGCCATCTTCTAGGGTCGAGCCGCCATCATGGAGGACCTCATGCGCCTGGTTGCGATCCTTGCTGCCGCGCTCGGCTCGACGTTCGGTTCCGGCGCGGGCCTTGCCCAGACGGCCGACAAGTTTCCCGACAAGCCGATTCGCATCATGGCGCCCTATGCGCCGGGCGGGAACATCGACGTCACCGCCCGCATCATCGCCGAGAAGCTGAAGGACGTGCTGGGCGTCACCGTGCTGGTCGAGAACAAGGCCGGCGCGAGCGGCATGATCGGCAGCGACATCATCGCCCGCTCCCCGCCCGACGGCTACAATCTCCTGGTCTCGGCCAACTCGCTGGTCGCGGTACCGGCGATCTACGGCAACGCGCCCTACGACTGGCGCACCGCCTTTCAGCCGATCAGCCACATCCAGTCGGTGCCGGCCGTGCTGGTCGTGCCGCCCAACTCGCCGATCAAAACCATGGCCGACTTCATCGCCCTCGGCAAAGACGGCAAGTTCACGGTCGCCGATTCCGGCATCGGCACGACCAACCATATCGCCATCGAGCTGATCAGCGAGGCCACCGGCGCGAAGTACACGCTGGTCCACTACAAGGGCAGCGGCCAGGCCCATCTCGACCTGATCGCCGGCCAAGTTCCGGCGCAGGTCGACCAGGTCAATGCCGCGATCGGCCACATCAAGGCCGGCAAGATGCGGGCCATCGCCGTGTCGTCCGACAAGCGCGTACTGCAGCTGCCCGACGTTCCGACCATGAAGGAGTCGGGCGTGAAGGGTCTCGAGACCTTCACTTTCAGCACCTACACCGGCCTGTTCGCGCCGGCCAAGCTGCCGCCCGACATCCTGGCCAAGCTCAACGCCGCCATGGTGGCGACGCTCGGCGATCCCGCCATCATCAAGCGCTTCGCCGACCTCACGGCGGAAACCAAAGCCAGCACGCCGCAGGAGCTGGCGGCGATGCTCGATCGCGAGGAGAAGCTGGTGGTGCCGCTGATCAGGAAGCTCGGGATCAAGGCCGAATAGGGAGGTTCGAGACCAATGACCTGGCTGCCCCCGGCCGTCGCGCCGATCGTCCTGCTGCTGATCTCCAACGTGTTCATGACCTTCGCGTGGTACGG
Source organism: Alphaproteobacteria bacterium (assembly GCA_016870055.1). Classification (GTDB taxonomy): domain Bacteria; phylum Pseudomonadota; class Alphaproteobacteria; order Reyranellales; family Reyranellaceae; genus Reyranella. The sequence goes on from VGCQ01000508.1 coordinate 2,139, forward strand.
GCATCTCAAGTTCACCGACCGGCCGCTGTGGCTGGTGGTGCTGGCGAGCTGGGGCATCGCGTTCGTCGAGTACTGCTTCGCCGTGCCGGCCAACCGCTGGGGGCACGCGGTCTATTCGACGGCCGAGCTCAAGACCATGCAGGAGGTGATCACGCTCACCGTCTTCGCGCTGTTCTCGGTGCTCTATCTCGGCGAACGCATCACGCTCAACCACATCGTGGGCTTCGCCCTGATCTGCGCCGGCGCCTTCTTCGTGTTCCGCGGGCCGTTGCCGGCGTGATCTTGCCAGCCGGGCGCCGGCGACCTAGGTTACATGTATCCAACGGTCACCGACCATGCCGAAGTCCGCCGTCCGCAAATCGTCCCGCGACAAGGTCCGGGCGCATCGCGCCCGCTTGCGCGCCGAGGGCCTGCGTCCGATCCAGATCTGGATTCCCGACATGGACTCCCCGCAATTCATCAAGGAGGCGCGGCGGCAGTCGCGGTTGATCGCCAGAACTCCGACGGAAGCGGAGGACCAGGCGTTCGTCGATTCGATCTCTGAAGTGAAGTTCTGATGAAGCGAGGAGAGGTCTGGACCGTTGCCGGCGGTTCGGACTATTCGGGCAAGCCTCGTCCGGCCGTGATCGTGCAGGACGATTTGTTCTCCGACACAGCCTCGGCGACGATCTGTGTGATGACCACGACGATACTCGCCGCCTCGTTGACACGCATCACCATCGAGCCGTCGTCCGCCAATGGTCTACAAGCTCGCTCACAGGTCATGGCAGACAAGATCTCGACGGTTCCGCGTGCCAGGCTCGGCTACAGAATCGAAGTCTTGAGCGCCGCCGACATGAACC
>VGCQ01000509.1 GCA_016870055.1 Alphaproteobacteria bacterium
CTAATCTAAAGTTATCTATGAATTTTGTGCTGCCCCGACTTACAGCCCTCCTGCCCGTCGTCGGGATTGCTCTGCTGACCGGCGCTTGCGGGGCGCCTCTGGCGGTCACCGGAGCAAGCTACGCGGCCGACGGCGCCTTCCTGGTGGCCAGCGACAAGACGTCGACCGATCATCTCGTCTCGGTCGTATCCGAGCAGGACTGTGCGCTGTGGCGGGTCCTGCGTGGACGCGCGGTGTGCAAGCCGCGTGAAGGTGACAAGGACCCCTACAAGGTCGACTACAACGAGCCGCAGCGCCAGGTAGCCGAGGACGGCGTGCGCTATGCCCCGCCGTTGCGACCGGCGCCCGATACGCCGCCGTCGAGCTGGGATGCCGCTGCCTACAAGACGCCACCCGTCGCGCCGACCGCGCCGGTGACGGCCGTCGCCGAAGCACCGCCCGAGCCGCCGCCATCCGCTGCGCCGGCGCCGGCCAAGCCCGCCAAGCCCAAGATCCGATCGGTCAGGAAGCCTTCACAAGGTCGGGCGGCGCCTGCTTCCTGAGCAGGAACGCCTCGAGATTGTCGAGGGCTTTGAACCCCATGGCGTTGCGCGTCTCGACCGTGGCCGAGCCCATGTGCGGCAGCAGGAAGGCGTTGGTAAGCCCGTAGTAGCCCTGGTGGATCCGGGGCTCGCCGTCGAAGACATCGATCCCGGCCGCGGCCAGGTGCCCGCCCTTTAGGGCCGCGATCAGGGCCTCGTCGTCGACCACGCCGCCGCGCGCCGTGTTCACGACGATGGCGCCTTTGGGCAGCTTGGCGATGCGCTCGGCGTTGACCCATTTGCGGGTCGCCGCCGTCATCGGTGCGTTGATCGACAGGAAGTCGCAGTGGGGAAGCATGGCGTCCGGCTCGGCATGAAAGACGGCGCCGCGCTCGAGGTCGGCCGGCAGCCGGCTGCGGTTGCTGTAGTGGATCTGCATGCGAAAGGCGCGCGCGCGCTCGGCCAGAGCCTGGCCAATGCGGCCCATGCCGAGGATGCCGAGCCGCTTGCCGGTCACGTGGACGCCCATGAGCTGGGTCGGCGTCCAGCCGGTCCAGCTGTGGGTCCGCAGCATGTCGATCCCCTCGTGGGCACGCCGTGCGGCGCCGAGCAAGCAGAGCATGGCGATGTCGGCGGTGGCGTCGGTCAGCACGTCCGGCGTATTGCTGACGATGATCCCCCGTTTGGCGGCGGCGGCCACGTCGACATGCTCGTAGCCGACTGAGAAGGTGGCGATCATGCGGACCGATGCCGGCAGGCCGGCTACGGTCGCTGCGTTCAGGGCATCGCCGGCGGCGCACATGATGGCGTCGCAGCCCTTCGCCGCCTCGATCAGTGCCGTCCCGTCATAGATGCGGTCCTCGGGGTTCAGCACGGCGTCGAAGTTCGCCGCCAGCCGCGCCTCCACGGCGGTGGGAAAGTGCCGGGTGGCGAGAACCCGCGGCTTGCCGGTAGTCATCAAACGCTTCCTCCCTATGCGGCGACGCCGCAGCGATCATTCTGGCAATCTGCGGGCATGGATATTACGCTTACGTGCCCGGCTACAAGGCCTAGCCCCCTGCCAGTGTCCGTTGACCACGTTTAGTTCTCGCCGTCCTCGCGTTCAGATCGCGGTCTTGTTCACCGCTTTCTGCCTTCTGTTGTCGCTAGGCCTGTGGATAAGGGATGCGGACGCCCAGCCGCAGGGCCAAGACGTGGTGCTCGCGCCACATCGGGCGACCTATGACATGAAGCTTTCGGTGGCGCGGCCCAACAGCGGGATCGTCGACGTGAGCGGACGCATGGTGCTGGAGATGGTCGACTCCTGTGACGGGTGGGAGGTCAAGCAGCGCATCAAGCTCAAGTTTCTGCGCAACGACGGCGAGGAGTTCGACACCGACTCGAGCTTCACCAGCTACGAGACGAAGGACGGGCTGGATTTGCGCTTCAGCGTGCGCAACATTCAGAACGACGAGGTCGAGGAGGAGCTGCGTGGTCGGGCGGACCTCGAAACGACAGGCGGCAAGGGCATGGCGTCGTTCACACTGCCCGAGGTGCGCAGCTTCGAGCTGCCGGCCGGCACGCTCTTTCCCACGACGCATCTGGCTTTGATCATTCGACATGCTCGCGACGGCGACAAATCGTTTTCCTACAGCGTCTTCGACGGTGCGCGCCTGGACGGCGCCTTCCAGGTCAACGCTGTCATCGGTCGTTCGCCGCGTGGCGCCGGTACGCCGGCGGTGCGCGGCGACGTCGGCCTTCTGCGCGGCCAGCCGGCTTGGGGTGTGCGGCTTGCCTTCTTCGCCGCCGGCGACCAGGGTTCGACCAATCCCGAGTACGAGCTGGCGCTCGATCTTCTGGGCAATGGGATCGCCCGTTCGATGCTACTCGACTATGGCGACTTCGCGGTGGATGCTCGCCTGGTGCAAATTCAAGCCTTGCCGAGGCCACGATGCTGAAGCGAACCCTGCCCCTGATATCCGCCCTTGCCGCGGTCGGTGTAGCGCCGGCGCTCGGCCAGGACTTCGCGCCGCATCGTGCGGTCTACGCGGTGACATCCTTGGAGCGGGGCAAGCCGGCGGCGGGCTCCACGGGCACCTACGCCTACGAGTTGCGGCAGACTTGCGATGGCTACGTCGTCAACCAGCGCCTGCGGCTCGAGTCGGCGGTTGGCCGCGGCACCGTCGCCAGCGAGCAGCAGTCGCAGATGACCGAAAGCCGCGACGGCAAGAAGCTGCGATTCGAGCATCGCAACACGGCGGCCGGACGCAAAACGAACCAGATCAAGGGCGAAGCGCTGCTCGGTGACGACGGGGCCGGCGAGGCTCGCTTCACCGAGCCGGAAGGCCAGACTGTGGCCTTGCTGCGGGGCACATTGTTCCCGGTGGCGATCGCGCGCGAGACGATCCGGCAAGCCAAGGCGGGCGAATCGGGCTTCGATGCATTGTTCTTCTTCGGCGACAAGGTGAAGCCG